>DATBSM010000310.1:0-13716 GCA_036559785.1 Gemmatimonadales bacterium | reverse complement strand
GAGAACTTCTCCTCCGACAGCTTGGCGTGGCGCTCCGCCTTCCCGCGCTGACGCGCCAGACTCCGAATCTGCGATTGCACCTCGGCGACCAGGTCCTCCACCCGCTGGAGGTCGACAGCGGTCTCCTCCAGCCGGCGCTCGGTGCTGTGCTTCCGGTCGCGATAGAGGCCAATCCCGGCGGCTTCCTCGAACAGCGAGCGGCGTTCCTCGGCGCGGTCGGAGAGGAGGAGATCGATCATCTTGGCTTCGATGACCACCCCGGCATCGCTTCCCAACCCGGTGCCGCGCAGGAGATCCTGGATGTCGCGGAGCCGGACGGGCGACCCGTTGAGGAGGTAATCGCTCTGGCCCGACCGTGAAAGCCGCCGGGTCACGACGACCTCTCGGTACGCGATGGGGAGCTCCCCGTCGGAGTTGTCGAGGAAGAGAGAGACTTCGGTGACGTTGACGGGGCGCCGGGCGGCCGAACCCTGGAAGATCACGTCCTCCATCTTGCCGCCCCGAAGCAAGCGGGCGGACTGTTCACCCAACACCCAGCGCACCGAGTCGGAGACGTTCGATTTGCCGCAGCCGTTGGGGCCGACGATCGCCGTGACCCCTTCTTCGAAGGTCAGGCTGACGGTATCTGCGAAGGACTTGAAACCGGAGAGCTCCAGCTTGGTGAGCTTCATGCCGTCGATCCCTGTCGTGGGGAGAGTGAAGCTACTGAGCCGAGGACTGTTCCTGGGCGGTGACGACGAACGACGGCATGCCGATCTTCCGGCCAGTGGCCTCCGCCTGCTCCCTGGAGGCGTAGGGGCCGAGCACCACGCGGTAAACTTCCCCTGAGCGGCGCGGGGTCAGCACCGAAGCCGGAAGGCCGGCGGCGCCGAGCTTGGCCGACAGCTCGTTGGCCCAGGCGGGATTCTGTGAGCTGCTCACTTGGAGATAAACCGTGGGGCGCGCAGGCCCGGTGTCTGAGGCGGCGAGCGCCGAGTCAGATTGGAAAGGAAGCTCGGTCTCGCCGGCGGGCTGCCAGGCCAGCGGGAGCCAGAAGTCCGCCGCGCCTCCCTTGATCCGTCCCACCTCGGCAAACCCAGTGGCGGAGAGATCGAGGGCAACCAGATCGGCGCCTTTCCGGATCAGCAGTGTGTTCGGTGGCGCCACTGTCGGCAGGTCGTCGCTCCAGCGCGCCACGGTCGACCCCACGAGTTTCCCGGTGCCCACATCGATAACCCACAGCGAATCGCCCTGCTCGGGGCGGACCAGCAGCCATCGGCCGTACATGTCGCTTCGCAGCTCTTTGGCCGGCCCGGGAAGCTCGATTTCGTGCAGCTGGGAGCCGTCCGCGCGGTCGAGCACCAGGAGCGGTGCCGCCGCGCGGGCCACGTAGAGGCGGTGGCCGGAAGGCGAGAAGAGGACCGCCCGGGCATCGCCCGGCACCGTGATAGACCGCGGCTTTGACTTTTGCTGCGGCGCGTACATCACAACGGCGGTGTCGGCAGCCACGGCCACCAGGTCGCCGAGAAAGGTGGCGGCCACCCGCCCGGCAGGAAGCTGGGTCGAGCTCGGGGCCTGGTCCGGACCCAAATACTCCAGCGCTGGCTTGTCTCCCCCGAGCCACGCGACCAGGGCGCCATCCATGGTGCCATACAGCTGGCTCGGTTTCCCCTGAAGCTTGGAGCGGAACCGGACCGGAGTTCGGCGGACCAGCTGGGTCACCGCGCTGGCTGTATCCACGGCGTACAGCGCACCGTCAGGACCCAGTGCGGCGTAGCGGATATTCTCGAGGTAGGTGCGAACCCGCCGGGTATCGAGGTCGAGGGCGACCACGTTGTTCTTGCGGTCCAAAGCAAACACGAGGCCCTGCTCGGGATCCGCGCCGATCGGCTTCTCCATGGCCGGCAGCGGATCGGCAGGCTTCCATGCGGCGGAGTCCAGCGCCGGCACGCGATAAAGCCGCGCCACGCCGCCCTCGCGGGGAACTCTCAGGACGCTGATGCCCGCCAGGCCCCGGGATGAAGCGGGGGCGTTGTCTGTGGCCAGCTCGGTCTTGCCGCCACAGGCCGACAAGAGGGAAGCTGCCACCAGCCAAGTGGTTGTGGGATTCACGGGTTGGAAGATAGCGGGGCAGGGGGCCAGGGGGGCAGGGGAAGTAACGTGGAAACACGAACCTCCTCATCCTGAGCGACGCGAAGGACCTACCCTCTCCGTCCCGCTGCCCCGCTGCCCCGCTGCCCCGCCTCTAGAACGCCGGCCCAAGACTAAACGTCCACAGCCCGCCCACCCTGCGGTCCAGGGGGAATGCGTAGTCCACATGAGCGAGTGCGAAGCCAAACAGGTTGGTGCGGACCGAGAAGCCGACCGTCCGCGAAGGTGTGCGAACCTGGGTCGGGTGATCGCCAGGCTCCCGGTTCCACTGCAGCGTGCTCTTCTCGTCCCACGCCAGGCCGATGTCGTAGAAAATGGCGCCTTCAATCGGCGGGAAACCGTTCGGCAAGAACCCGAACTGAGGCGTCAGGATTGGGAAGCGCAGCTCCGCGCTCGCGACCCCGAACGAGGTGCCCACCAGCCGGTCGAGCTGGACGCAGCCGGTCTCGGTGCCGATGTCGTTGGCTCTGCGGCACTCGTTGTTCCGGTATGAGCCCGAGGTGTTGCCCCGAATTATTTCGGTGCTGCCGGCGAAGATGCGGAACTGGTCGGCATCCCGGCCGATCCGACCGAAATAGAGCAGCCGGGTCGCGAGAACGACGGGCCCGATAAGACCGTCGTAGCGGCGGTAGTCAACCGTCATCTGGGAGTACGTCCAGTCGCCCACCGTCTGGGCAAACTCATAACGAGAGCGCCGGCCAAAAAATGGTGAGGTATATCCAAACAGTGAGTTGTCGAATACCCACGCCAGGGACGGCTGAACGTAGGTGACCCCGGGACGGTTGTCCGAGATCACCCGGGGCTCCTCGGTGGCGTTCCCGAACCTGGGGTCGTATGGCTCCAGGACGGTCAGCAGGGCGTCGTCGACGTTCGCAAAGCGCAGGTTGGTCTCGAGCCGTTGAAACCGGCTGATCGGGTAGTAGGCTTGCCCAAATACCGACCGGACGACCAGCCGGCGGATATTGCTGACGTAGGTATTCTGGCCCACGACCGGCTCGTCCACAATGATTCCGCTGGGCTCGGGGTAGTAGTAGGGCTCCTGAGTGATACCCGTGATCCAGTTGATCCGGTGGCTCATGTTGACATACGCCGCCAGCAGCTGCGCTTCATCGATCCGTCCGTTGATGTAACCGGCAAAGACCAGCTGGTGGTTCCCCAGGATGTCGCTGAGAGAAATGGCGGCTCCGCCGAAAACACCTCGCCCGAAGTTATCTCGCGAATAGCCGATGGAAGGGCGCGCCACGTAGTCGGGTGTGAAACCGACCTTGTATTTCTTGACGGTGAACTCGCTCGTATCCGGCAGGCTGAACGCGGCCGAATCGAGCAAGGCGGCGACGGACAGCGGCGGTGCCACGAACGCGGTGTCACCGGTACGGGTCACCTCGCTGGACGAACGGAAGCCACTCGGAGTGCGATAGATCGAGCCCCCTTCGCCGACCTGAGGCCGGGACTCCTCCGGCACCTGCAGCGCATGCGTGGTGTCGGCCGGTACCGGTGTGGTGCGGGCCAGGAGTCCGCTACTGTCCGGGGCCTGCTGATAGGGCCTGCGCTTGAGCGACCGGGGGTTGGACAACGTGTAGACGTCGTACTTTCCCTTCTCGAAGTACACGAAGGCCAGCCGGTCCGCCTGGGACGCCCACGAGAGGACTGGAGACAGCGGCGTAATGCCCTGGCTGCCGGTGTAGAAATCGGTCAGCTGGTAGACCGCTTTCTCGCCGAGATCGTACAAGAAGACGTTGCTCACGCCGGTTCGATCGGACACGAAGGCGATCGATTGCCCATCGGGGCTCCACTGGGGGCTCACGTTTTTTCCCTGGTCCATGGATTCCAGGAGATCGATCGAGCCGGTATCCAGGTCGTAGAGAGCGATCTGCATGTTGCCGATGGCGAGTGTCTTGAAGTTGGTTTTCTCCCCCCGGTCGGTAGCGAAAGCGATGGTGCGGCCATCCGGAGACCACACCGGGTGGAGATCGGCGTACTTATCCTCGGTCAGTCGCCGCAGGCCGCTCCCGTCCCGTCGCACCACAAACAGGTCGCTGAGGCCTCCGTCATAGCCGGTGAACACGAGCTGCTGTCCGTCCGGGCTCCAGGAGGGAGTGGTGATGCCGCTCAGCTTCACCTCGATCCGCTTGACCTCCTTGTTGCGCTTCATGTCCACGACCACGATGACGTCCCGTGCGCCGCGCTTGGCGGCAAACGCCAGGTACTTGCCGTCGGGCGACCAATTGGCCTGCGAGTTGATGAACCGGTAGGTCTCGTAGTTGCTGCTGATGCCGGACTTGAGAATCCGCCGCTTGACCTGGCCGCTGTCGTTGGCCAAGTAGAGATCCACGTAGTAGAAATCCTTTTCGCTGAAATAGGCAACCTGGGACCCATCGGGCGACAGCGAGGGCGCCAGGTGCAGCGTGCCCTCGGAGCGCTTCTCGGTCAGGAGCGGCTGGGCCACGGCGCTGGCCTTGGTCCGGGTGCCGATCTCGGGCAAATACTTCTTCAGCACCGCGTCGCGCCACTGGGTGGAGAGCTGCTCCATCGTGAGTCCGATGGTACGGCGGAATGAGCCGTCGATGCCGCCGGCCAGCGTGGCCTTGAGAATGGCGCCGACTGCTTCATCGCCCCAGCGCTCGCCGATGTAGGACCACAGGGCATGACCGAAGCGGTAGGGGAAGTACTCGTATGGATCCAGCGTCATCTGCTCGATGGTGGGGAGCTTGCCTTCCAGGGCCGCATCCCGGAGCCACATCGCGGTCTCGGGGTCGATCGGGCCGATCGAGAGATACTCCGCCATGCCCTCGGCGAACCAGAGCGGCGGGTTGATAGCGATGAGCGTGGAAAGGCCGCCACCGGCGCGACCGCGAGACCAGGTGTCGTACTGGAACTGGTGGACCATCTCGTGCTGCAGGACGTGCTCGAACTCCTGATAGGAGCCGGTGAACGGCATGACCGCGCGGTTGCGCTGGAAGTCAGTGACGCCCCCGGTGCCCTCACCCGGTGCCTGGCCGAGTGCGTTGGTCTGCTGGAAATCGGCGTGCGAGGCGTAAAGGATGATCGGCTTACGCTCGCGAAACTCGTGATTCAGGACCCTGGACAGGCGGGCATAACCACGCTCGGCCATGCGGGCGGCGTCCATAGCAGCCACTCGCTCGCGCTCGTAATAATAGATGTCGAAATGCTCGGTCTGAATGATCTTGAAATCGAACGAACTGTACTGGACCTTGTTCCGCCCGAAATACTGGGCGGATAGCAGTCCCGGCACGAGCAACAGGAGGATCAATGCCGGGGCGGCGCGTCGGAGCATAACGACCTCGATCTATGAGGAGCTGATCAGCAGCTCGGGTGCGTCGTACCAGAGCCGCTCGAGCTGGTAGAATGAGCGGGTCTCCGGGTGAAACAGGTGGATCACGAAATCCACGAAATCGAGCAGGACCCAACGGCCACCGTTCAATCCCTCCACATGGTGGGTGTGGTGGCCCTGGCGGTCGAGCTTGTCCATCACCGACTGGGCGATACCGCGGACGTGGGCATCCGAAGTGCCCGAGGCAATCACGAAATAGTCGGTCGCGTCGTTCAGTCCCCGGAGATCGAGGACTACTAGCTGGCTTCCCTTCAGGTCCTGTATGGCATCCAAGGCAAGGCGAAGCGCTTCAGGGGGCTGCGACTGTGCCTTCCGGTCTAGGCGTGGGTCTCGAATCATCCGTCCTGGGGTCCTCCCTGGCCGACCGGGCCACTCAGCCCGTCCTCGACCTGATAAAAGATGCCCCATGCTCCCGGCCCCACGTGGGTGCCCAGCACCCCGGTTGCCAGAGATACGAAGCAATCCTGGGGCTGATACTTCTGTACCAGGGCCGCGCGTACCCGCTCGGCGGCTTCGGGCGCATCGGCATGAGCTACACCGAAGCGCACTTTTCGAGGCGTCGGTGTCAGGCGCCGATCCAGCAGAGCCAGTACCCGGGTCTCCAGATTCTCACGCCCTCGCACCCTCTCAATTGGGACAACGTGACCCTCTGCATCGAATGACAGGATGGGCTTTACGTCCAACATTCCGGCGAGCCAGGCCTTCCCTCGTGAGATCCGGCCCGACCGAAGCAGGTTGTCGTACCGATCCACCGTCAGCAGCATTCCGGACTGGGGTCGAAGCCGGGTTAGCTCCGCCGCTATGCGTTCACCGGGCCACCCCATCTCCGCCAGCTCGGCCCCCCGGAGCGCCAGCAGCCCCACGCCGAATGAAGCGAGGCGGCTGTCCACCAGGTGTATCCCCTGCACGCCGCCGGCCCGGATGGCAGCCTGGGCCGACGCGAACGTCCCCGACAGGTTGGCCCCGAGCAGCACCGCCACCACCTCATCCGCTTCCTGCCGGGCATTCCGGAAGGCTTGAATGAATGCAGCCGGGGTGGGCTGCGACGTGGTCGGGAGCTCTGTCGTTCCGCGCAGCCGCCGGTAAAATTCCTCCGGCGTGAGCTCTACCCGATCCTGGAACGTGGTATCGCCGAAGATTACCTGCAGCGGCACCAGAGCTATCCCATACCGGTCGAGCACCGAATCGGGCAGATCGGCGGAGCTATCGGTTACGATAGTCACCGCCCGGCGGTTGGTGTGCCCCAGCCGCCGGTGTTGGACCCGCATGTCCTCGGCCTTAGTGCTGTCGATTCGCCCCAAGCGCGAGGCATACCTAAAGACGGCATCGGGGGTGTCCGTGTGCACATGAATCTTCAGAATGTCCCCCATGAGGGCCACCACGGTGGACCCTCCGAAGGCGTGCATGGCCGCCCGCACTTCGTTGGCCGGCGGCAGGCCGTCACCCCGCACCAGGACCTCGGTGCAGTACTGGAAGTCGCGGTCGGCTGCTACATCCATGCCGGCGGCCGCGAACAGGGGTCGCTCCACCGATTCCTCCATCGTGGCCGCCACCAGGACCGGATCACCGTGGATGTAGCGCACCACACCCTCCAGCATCCGTACGAAGCCTTTCCCACCTGCGTCGACCACCCCTGCTTCCTTGAGCACGGCCATCAGCTCCGGCGTGCGAGCCAGTGCCGCCTCACCCTCCTCCAGGAGCCGCTTCATGAATTCGCAGATATCGCGCGACTCGCAGGCAACCGGCTCAGCGGCGGCTGCTGCCTCCCGAGCGACCGTCAGAATGGTCCCTTCACGAGGGTCGTCCAGCGATTCGTAGAGCCTGTCCGCTCCCTGCCTGATGGCCCGGGCGATGTCCGGAGCGGTGGCCCTGGCCCGGTCGTCCAGCGCCTCGGTAAAGCCGAGCAGGAAGTGGGCCAACATCATGCCGGAATTGCCCCGCGCGCCCAGCACGGCGGCCCGCGCCATGGTGCGGGCAGTATCTGAAAGCGAAGCGTCGCCGAGCGCCTTGAGGGCGTCGGCGACAGCGCGGAGCGTGAGGGTGAAGTTGGTGCCGGTGTCCCCGTCGGGAACCGGGAACACGTTGATCCGGTTGATTTCTTCCCGGCCGGCCGCCACCCAGTCCGCGGCGGCGAAGACGGAGCGCGCCAGCCGGGGACCGTCGACGTAGGCAATGCCGACCGTCATGCCCTTGGGGTCACTCCGCGACGACTGAGACGCGCAGCTGCGCATGAACCTCGGGATGCAACCGGATGGTGACCGAGTGCTCACCGATGGTCTTGATCGGATGATCCAGCTCGATCCGGCGCTTGTCGACCGTGTGACCCGCGCGAGCCAGGGCAGCGGCCACATCCTGGGACGTGATGGAGCCGAACAGTTTACCTTCCTCGCCGGCCTTGCCCGACAGATTCAGCGTGACGTCCCCCAGCGTGGCGGCGACCTTCTGCGCCTCGACCTTCTCGGCCTGATCGCGGGAAGCACGGGCCTTGGATTCGGCGGCGATCCGCTTCTTGTTGCCCTCGGTGGCCTCAAACGCCAGCCCCTGGGGAAGCAGGTAGTTCCGGGCGTAGCCGGGCTTCACCCGAACCATTTCCCCGGCTCGGCCCAGTGTCTTTATGTCCTCACGCAGGATCACTTCAATCATGGACTTACCCTCGAGTGGCCGACGTCGGTACGAGGCGACGTCGGAAATCTAGCCAGGTGTCGGCCAGGCCGAGCAGCGTCAGCCCTGCCGCGACGAACGGCAACAGAAACATGGCGATGATCGTGAGCGTCGCGAGCACGGGCCCGGGCACGCGGCCCGACCCAGCAGAAAACACAGCGAGCCCCCGCATGGCGTACAGAACCGCCCAGACCAATAACAGATTTCCCCCCGCCAACGCCCAGGCGTCTGGGAGAGGCAGCAGGCAGAGTGCCAGGCCCAGGACCCAACCCCAGACCAGCTGGTCACTGAACTGAAAGGCCGTGAAGCGGGCAGGGGGCTGACCGATCGGGTGCCGGGCTATCCGGTGATGCCAGGTCCAGGCGAGCCGGAGACCCCCAATGCTGCCCAGAATCATCAGGGCAGGGTACATCGATCCGATGGTGCGCACCGCCGACGACATCTCGTCGAGCATCCCCTCGGTTCCCGGCGATCGCGTGACCTCACCGACCCGAGAAATGAGCTCCCGGTTGTAGGTCCAGAGGTTGTGCTCCACCGCCCGCTGGATCTCTCCCCATTCGAGGCCGAGGTGCCACATCCAGACGACCAGCGCCGCACCCGCCAGCGCGGTGGCGGTCAGCGACCGGGAGAATCGGGACGAAGGCCGCCACAGGGTCAGGGCCACGAACGTGCCGGCCAACAGTACCGCACCGGCTCGAGCGAACTGGGCCGCCAGCCCGCCGGTCTGGTTCAACCAGACGGCACACCAAATTCCGGCTCCCGCAATCCAAAGCCACTCCCGCAGAGTTCTGGGACGACTAAGGAGCAGGAGACCCGCCAACGGCCCGAACAGCAGGACCGGTGGGGCCAGGATCAGGTAGCTCGCCAAGGCAAGCACCGCGCCCCATCCCGCCCGTGAAACAACAGTCTGCTGCCCCCCCGCCCGGGGGGCACCCGCCCCGCTGTCCCGCTGTCCCGCCGTCGTCAGCCGCCGAACCCCTTGATGTACGGCAGCAGCGCCAGCATGCGCGCCCGCTTGATGGCGGTGCTGAGTTGGCGTTGGTGCCGGGCGCAGGTGCCCGAGAGCCGGCTGGGCAGAATCTTGCCTCGCTCGGTCAAGAAGCGTGACAGGGTGCGCTCGTCCTTGAAATCCACCACCCGCACACCGGACTCGCAGATGGCGCAGGTCTTCTGCGGGCGCCTCATTCGTCGTCCTCCTCATCGCTCTTGCCCGCAGTCACCGGCACCGGCTGGGCTCCCTCGCTCACGACCACGAGGAACCGGAGCACGCCGTCGTCGAGCTTGATGGCCCGCTCAAACTCCGGCAGGGCAGTGGCCTCCGCGTCGAACTTGGCGACCACGTAGTAGCCGGTCTCGTGCTTCTTGACCGGATAGGCAAGCGTGCGCTTCCCCCAGTGGCTCACCTGGGGAGGCTCGATGCCTTCTTTCTGGATCAGGGTGTTGAAGCGCGCGAGGCGCTCGTTGATGGCGGCCTCTTCGAGCGCACTGTCGAAGATATAGACCACCTCATACTGACGGGTCATGACACCTTCCTTCGGTCTAGCCGGTAAGGATGGCCGGCTCGGTAGCCCCGGGCCTGGTGTGGACGCCGGGGAGGAGATATGTGAACGGCGGAAGATAAGGGGAAGCGGGGCCGCGGGGCAGGGGGCAGATAAGCTGCCCCGCTTTCTAGTCAGCTGGTAAACCGAAACAGCATCACGTCGCCATCGTGGACGACGTATTCCTTGCCCTCGGCGCGCGCCAGCCCCTGTTCCCGGGCGGGCTTCCAGCCGCCTACCCGCACGAAGTCGCCATATGCCACCGTCTCGGCCCGGATGAACCCCTTCTCGAAATCCGAGTGAATCGCCCCCGCAGCGGCCGGCGCCTTGTCCCCGCGATGGATCGTCCAGGCGCGGACCTCCTTCTCGCCAGCCGTGAAGTAGCTCTGGAGGCCCAGCAAGTGGTATGCAGCGTGGGCCAGGCGGTCCAGTCCCGATTCGGTGAGGCCCAGGGATTCGAGAAACTCGTTCCGGTCTTCCGGTGCCAGCTCCGCCAGCTCCGCCTCGACCTTGGCGGAGAAGGTGACCACCTCGGCTGTCTCCTGATCACGCTCGAGCGCGGTTCGGAGCGCGTCGACGAAGCGGTTGCCGGAGTTGATCTCGTCCTCGGGAACGTTGGCGGCGTAGAGCACCGGCTTGGCGGTGAGCAGATTGAAGCTGCGATAGGCCCCCGCCTCTTCCTCGCTGGGCTTGATCACCCGGGCCGGCCGGCCGGCGGCGAGCTCGCGCTGCAGCGGCTCCAAGAGGCGGGACTCGAGCTTGGCTTGCGGATCACCCGATTTTGCGGTGCGGGCGGTCTTGTCCAACCGCTTCTCCACGCTCGCGAGGTCCGCCAGGCCCAGTTCGATGTTGATGATCTCGCGGTCGCGCGCCGGATCCACCGTCCCAACGATGTGCTGGACGTCGGGATCCTCGAAACAGCGCACCACGTGAACGATGGCATCGACTTCGCGAATATTGCCCAGGAACTGGTTGCCCAGGCCCTCGCCCTCGCTGGCGCCCTTCACCAGTCCGGCGATGTCGACGAATTCGACCACCGCAGGGACGGTTCGCTCCGGCTTCACGATGGTTGCCAGCGCGTCCAGCCTCGGATCGGGGACCTGGACGATCCCGGTGTTGGGCTCGATGGTGGCAAAGGGATAGTTCGCCACCAGCGCCTTGGCCGAGGTCAGGGCGTTGAAGAGAGTCGATTTGCCAACGTTGGGGAGTCCAACGATTCCCAGTCTAAGCATGCAGTCAGGAGTCAGGAGTCAGGAGTCGGGAAAACGTTGATTTGACATGACTAGCGTTGATCTGGTAATCACTCTGCTCCATGCAGCCGCTATGCTCAATCATGGGAAACTTTCGTGAACTGGTGGTCTGGAAGCGAGCCCAGAACCTGGCACTGGACGTGTATCGATCCACAAGCCTGTTCCCCACGGAGGAGCGTTATGGATTGACTGCCCAAATGAGACGTGCCGCTGTCTCGGTATCGTCAAATATCGCGGAGGGATGTGGCAGACAAGGCGATCGGGAGCTCGCCCGCTTCCTCCGGATTGCTCGTGGGTCGGTACGCGAGCTTGAGTGTCAGCTACTCCTATCGCGTGATCTGGGTACATGCAATCCGAGGTTTGTACCAAACTCGACTCAGACACCCAAGCGATCAGTCGGATGCTGAACCAGCTTATCCGGTCCTTCATTCGGCCCCCTCCGACCCCTGACCCCTGACTCCCGACTCCTGACTCCCCCTTACCGATTGAACTCGCTCATCGCTTTTTCGATGCCATGCTCGATCCAACTTTCCACCGCCTCGCTCATCGAATCAAGAAGGGCGGTGATCTCGTCCCGTTCCTCGGGAGCAAACTCATCGAGCACGAAGTCCGCAAGGTCATCGATTCCGGTTGGGGGCGGACCCACCCCGATCCGAAGGCGGGCGTAGTCCTGTCGCTGAAGCACGCCTTCGATGCTCTTGAGGCCGTTATGGCCGCCCGCTGAGCCCGCGCCGCGAAGGCGAAAGCGCCCGACCGGGAGGGCCACGTCGTCCACCAGGATGAGCAGATGTTGGCTGGGGTCGAAACCGGCGAGAGTGCGGAGCGGAGAAACAGCGGCCCCGCTCCTATTCATATAGGTCTGCGGCTTGAGAACCCTGACTGGAAGTCCCTGCCAGGTTCCCTGGGTTTCACGAGCTCGATCGCCACGGCGGAACGGAGCCAGCTTCCAGCGAGCTACCAATCGATCGGCGAGGCGGAACCCGGCGTTGTGCCGGGTGTCCTCGTACTCCGGGCCGGGGTTCCCCAGCCCCACGATCGTATGCAGAGCCTAGGCCTTCGACTCGGCTTCGCCCTCGTCTTCGCCCTCCGGCTTGACCTTCCGGATCAGCTCCGGTTCGACCGGGGCGGCCACTTCCTCCACCACCGCCGGAGCCTCTTCAGCCCGCGGCGCCACCACGGTGCACACCGGCGTATCGGGCTCGTTGAGGATCTCGGCCTTCTCGATGCGGATGTCGCGGACGAACAGCGAATGGCCGATGGTCAGGTTGGTGACGTCCAGCTCGACGTGCTCGGGGATGTCGGCCGGAAGGACTTCGATCTCGAGCTCGCGCAGAGAATGGTCCAGCACGCCGCCGAAGTTCCGAACCCCGTCCGGAATACCGATCAGGTGCACCGGCACCGACAGGGTCACCTTCTCGTCGGCCCGCACTTCGTAGAGATCCAGATGCAGGATCTCGGCCGGGCGGACGGAGTCACGCTGGATCTCGCGAATGAGCGCCTTGACCGCCGGCCGGCCGTCCACCACTACGTCCAGGACCGTCGTTCCAGCGCTGATGCCCACCAGCATCTTGTTAAGCGCGGCAGTGTCGATGGCCAGCGCCTCGGGCGTGCGGTTGTGACCGTAGATAACGCCGGGAACCTTGCCCTGCCGCCGGAGGCTGCGGGCGGCGCCCTTCCCGGTGTCGCTGCGGGTAGCAGCCTGGAGATTTGCTTGCTGGGCCATGGTTTCTTCTCGCTATGAGCTATGGGCTATTGGCTATTGGCTATTGGCTATTGGCTGTCGGCCACCGGCTACGCGCGTTTCCTATAACGGAATAGCCCATAGCGAGTAGCCAATAGCCTTCCTTAATCAAACAACGAGCTTACCGATTGATCGCTATGGGTGTAGCCGATTGCCTTGGCCAGCAGGCCTGCGATCGACAGCACCTTGAGCCGGTCGAAGCGACGCTCGGGCGGTATGGCGATCGTGTTGGTGACCGCCACTTCTTTCACCCCGGACGCCATCAGGCGGTCCACCGCCGGCCCCGACAGCAGTGCGTGGGTGGCGCAGCAGTACACGTCCTCCGCTCCCAGCCGCTTCAACGCCGTCACTGCCTCCGCCATGGTGCCGGCGGTATCGATCATGTCGTCCGGGATGATGCAATCCTTCCCGGTGACCTCACCTACCACGTTCAGCACCTCGGCGATGTTGGCTGAGGGGCGCCGCTTGTCGATGATCGCCAGCGAGGCATTGAGCCGCTTGGCGAAGCCCCGGGCCATCTTGGCCGAGCCGACATCGGGGGCGACGATCACCAGGTCGCGCAGCGACTTCTGCCGGTAGTGGTTGACGAACACCGGGGCGGCGTAGAGGTGATCGACAGGGAGATCGAAGAACCCTTGCAGCTGGTGCTGGTGGAAATCCATGGCCAGCACCCGGTCGGCCCCGGCCATCGACACCATGTTCGCCATCAGCTTAGCGCTGATCGCCACCCGCGGCTGGTCTTTCCGGTCCTGCCGGGCATATCCGAAGTACGGGATCACCGAGGTGACGCGGGCCGCGCTGGCCCGCTTGGCCGCATCCATGAGGAGCAGCAACTCCATCATGTTCTCCGCCGGCGGGTTCGTCGGCTGGATGATATAGACGTCCCGGCCGCGAACGTTCTCGTCGATCTTGACGAAGATCTCGCCGTCGGCGAAGCGCCGGAGCGTGACCTGACAGAGAGGCTGCCCTAGATGGGCGGCCACCTCTTCGGCAAGGGGGCGGTTGGCCGACCCACTCAGGAGCAGCATCTGGCTGCGCGACAGC
>DATBSM010000309.1:0-14938 GCA_036559785.1 Gemmatimonadales bacterium | reverse complement strand
TCGCGCAAGGCACGAACGAGGTCGTCTTCCGCCGCGACGCGCACTCGCCGCGACCGGAGTCGAACTGCCTCCCCATTGCCATCGCTCCATTCAATATAGAGCGGGGTAGGGCCGGGGTGCGCCGAACAGAGGGCCGCGACGGCCTGCAGTGCCGACGGCTGGAGTCCCGACGGAGAGCGCCACCGGAGGCTCAGAGCGACGGCCCCCGAGGCCTTGAGGTCGGCCAGCTCCCGTGCCGCCTCCACGATAAAGGGAGCCTGGTCCTCGCCCCGGTCCCGGTCGCTGTAGCCCCCGGTCAGGAGCAGGGCTGCGTCGGGCAGGATGGTCTGGTTGAGCTTGGCCCAGGCATCCGGAAAGACGATTGCCTCCGCAGTGCCGTGGAAATCCTCCAGCACCAGCCGGGCGTACTCCTTCCCCGTCTTCTTCGAGATCTGGCGCTTGACTCCGGTTACCACGGCCGCCACGCTCACTTGCTGCTCACCCCACTCGCTGAGAGTGGCCGTCGTGCGCGATCCAAAGAGCTCCACCTCCTCGCGGTAGCGCTCCAATGGGTGACCGGAAATGAAGAAGCCCAGTACCTCCTTCTCCTTGGCCAGGCGCTCGGCCTCGGTCCAAGCGGGAATGTCGGGAAGGACGGGAAGGTCGGGAAGGGACGCCCTGCTTCCGGTTTCCTTCCCGTCTTTCCCGTCATTCCCGCCCTCTCCGAACAACGACCCCTGTCCCGCCTCTCGCTCCTGGTTGAGCAGCTGGGCCTCGGCCAGCGCTGGCTCCAGCACCTCGATCAGCTGTTTACGGTGCCCGCCAAGCGAATCGCAGGCGCCAGCGGCGACGAGTGACTCCAGCACCCGCTTGTTGCAGAGACGAAGGTCTATCCGCTCCACCAACTCGGCCAGCGTGACATAGGGATTCTCCTGCCGGCCGGCGATGATCGACGCGATGGCTCCTTCGCCCACGTTCCGCACCGCTCCCAACCCGAAGCGAATGCGCCGCTCGCCGATGACGGTGAACTTGAACCCCGACTCGTTGACATCGGGAGGAAGGATCTCCAGCTCCAGCTCGCGCGCCTCGTTGATGTATTGGACCACCTTGTCGGTGTTACCGATTTCCGAGGACAGCAGCGCGGCCATGAACTCGGCCGGATAGTGGGCCTTGAGCCACGCGGTCTGGTAGGAGAGGATGGAGTACGCCACCGAGTGCGACTTATTGAAGCCGTAGCGGCCGAAGGTCACGATCTGCCGCCCGAGCTCCTCGACCATGGGCCGCGGGTGCCCTTGCGCCACCGCCCGCTCCACGAACTTCGCGACTTCCTGGTTCGCGAGCTCCTGGTCTTTCTTGCCGACTGCCTTCCGAAGGACGTCAGCTTCGGCCAGGCTGAAGCCGGCGAGCACGTTGGCGATCCGCATCACCTGCTCCTGGTAGGTGATGACACCGTAGGTCGGCTCGAGCACTTCTCGGAGTGCCGGATGGGGATAGGTCACCTTCTCCTGACCCAGCTTCCGGCGGATGAACACCGTGTGCATGCCCGCATCCAGCGGGCCGGGGCGCAGCAGCGCGTTGGATGCCACCAGGTCGTCGAAGCGGTCGCACCTCATGGCGCGCAGCGTGTCGGTGGCCAGCGGTGACTCGAACTGGAACACGCCGGCGGTCCGGCCCTGCCGCAGCAGCTCGTAGACCTTGGGATCGTCGAAGGTCAGCGTCTCCATGTCGGGCCGGGTGCCGTGGCGCTCGCCGACCATGTTCACCGCGTCGTGGATCACGGTAAGCGTCTTGAGGCCGAGCAGGTCCATCTTGAGCATGCCGACCTTCTCCAGCGCGCCCATCTCGTATTGCGTGATGATGGATTCGCCTTCGGCGGCGCCGGCGCCCTTGGTCGGGGCGGTGCACACGGGCACGTATTCGGACAGCGGACCGGGAGCGATCACCACGCCGGCGGCGTGAACCGACATGTGGCGGGAGATGCCCTCGATCCGCGAGCTCAGCTTGACGAGGCGCTCGTAGGAGGGATTGTCCCGGATCAGGTCTCGCAGCTCATCCACCTTCCTGGCGGCCTCCTGGATCGTAAGGCTGTAGGCCGGACCGGAGGGGATGAGCTTGGTGATCCGGTCGGCTTCGCCGGGCGGGATTCTGAGGACGCGGGCGACATCCTTGACCGCCGCCCGGGCTTTCATGGTCCCGAAGGTGACGATCTGCCCGACGCTCGTGCGGCCGTAGCGTTCCCGCACGTACTCGATCACCTCGCCGCGTCGCTCGAAGCAGAAGTCCACGTCGATGTCCGGCATCGACACCCGTTCGGGGTTCAGGAACCGCTCGAACAGGAGATCAAACTTGAGCGGATCGACGTCTGTGATCCCGAGCGCATAGGCCACCAGCGAGCCGGCCACCGATCCCCGGCCTGGACCGACCGGAATCCCCCGCTCGCGCGCCGCCGCGATGAAGTCCTGCACGATCAGGAAATAGCCGGCATATCCCGCGGTGTTGATGACCCCGAGCTCGAAGGCGAGACGGTCCCGGACCACGTCGGACCAGGGTAGCCCGTAGCGCCGCTCGGCCCCGGTGTTTGCCAGGTGGTTGAGCAGGGCCTCGTCCGACGGGTATTCGGCTGGGCGGGGGAACTCGGGCAGGAAGTACCGCTTCTCGAAGTCAAACTCGCACCGGTCGGCCACCACGGCGGTATTGGCCAGCGTGTCCGGCCGATCCGGAAACAGCGCCTGCATCTCGGCTTCGGACTTCACATACGATTCCTGGCCGGTGAACCGAAAGCGCTTGGGATCGTCCAGATCGCTGCCGGTGCCGATGGCGAGCAGCACATCGTGCGACTCGGCATCCTCCCGTTTGAGGTAGTGCGCGTCGTTGGTGGCAACCACCCCGATGCCAAGCTCCTGGCCCAGGCGCAGCATTCCCTCGGTGACCAGCCGTTCGTCCGAGATCCCGTGTTGCTGGATCTCGAGCCAAAAGTTTTCCGGTCCAAAGGTCTGGCTGAACCACTCCGCGCTCCGTTTGGCCTCCTCGAACCTTCCCTGACGCAGATGCAGCGCGATCTCCCCCGAGAGGCAGGCGGCCAGACACACGAGGCCTTCGGAGTGGGTTGCGAGCACCTCACGGTCGATCCGGGGCCGGCGGTAGAAACCCTCGATGAAGCCGATCGAGGTGAGCCGGATCAGGTTTCGATAGCCAGTGCGGTTCTTGGCCAGCAGAACGAGGTGGCTGTACGGCGCGGGCGCACCCGGAGGCTTCTCGCGGGCGGTCCGCGGGCCGAATGCGAGATAGGCCTCGAATCCGAGGATCGGCCGGATCTTCTGTGCCCTGGCGTGGTCGTAGAAGGTCCAGGCCGCGTGCATGTTGCCGTGGTCGGTGACCGCCAGGCTGTCCATGCCGAGCTTCTTGACGTGCGCGACCAGATCGGGGATCCGGTTGGCCCCGTCGAGCAGAGAGTATTCGCTGTGGGTGTGGAGATGGACGAAAGACATGTATTTCCTGGGCTATTGGCTATTGGCTATTGGCTCTTCCGGTCTCCCGCGCAGCCAATAGCCCATGGCCAATAGCCTCTTATCGTGCTCTAGACTCCAGCTCGCGCAACACGGCATCCAGCGGGACACCGCGAGCCTGGAGGAGCACCAAAAGATGATAGAGGAGATCGGCCGCCTCGGACGCGAGACGTTCGTCGTCCTCCGAATTTGCCGCAACCACCACTTCCACCGCTTCCTCGCCCACCTTCTGAGAGGCTTTACCTACGCCCTGAGCCAGCAGTTCGGCCGTATATGATCCCGTTGGTCGGTCGGTGGCGCGCTGACCAATGGTTCGGGCCAACCGGCTCAGCACATGTCCACCGGGATCTTCTTCGGTCACCCTGTCGCTGCCCGGCTGCCCCGCCGTCCCGCTGATGACCTCAGAGAAGCAGGTGCGCGCTCCGGTATGGCAGGCAGGCCCGGCCTGTTCCACCCGGTACAGGATGGTGTCGCCGTCGCAATCGAGCCGGACTTCGACGATGCGCTGGACGTGGCCGGACGTTTCACCCTTTTGCCACAGCGCGCCGCGGGATCTGCTGTAATAGTGGGCCAAGCCGGTGGCGAGGGTACGATCGAGCGCGTCCCGGTTTGCGAAGGCAACCATCAGGACGTCGCCGGAACGGCTTTCCTGGGTCACGACCGGCACCAGTCCGTCAGCACCGAACCTGACCGCCGACAGCCGTTTGTTCTCGGGCACGGAGAGAACCTACCGGCAGGTTGTCCGATTGTCAAAAGCCCTTGCGGCGCCTTATTTTGCTGGATGTCTGCGGGTGATCCTTCCGGTCCAGGCTCCCCTCGTCCAGCTACAGGAGTGCTCCTCACGTGCGGTGTTCGCGCTCGTTCCTGATCACCTTTGGTGGTCTTTTCCTCGCGGCTTGCACCGACGGGACTGGTCCCGGTCCAGGTCCCTCGCTGAACTGCACCGATGCCGACGCCGAGGTCCTGGCGGTAGGTGAGCACCGGATTCTCGACCCCAATCAGACCGATGCCTGCCTTCGACTGCCCGCCGCGGGTGCCTCGGGCGCGCAACACCTGTATGTGCCGGTTGCCACCGAAGGCACGGAATCGGAAGAGGGAGTGCAGGCGGACTACCGGATTACCGGGTCTTCTCCGATTGCGGCCGCTGCGCGAGCGGTTCCGTCTCCCCTCCTGTCCGCATTCCGTCCGTCGGTACGAGCTGCCGCCTTCCACGCCATGCTGCGAGAGAGGGAACGGGACCTGTCCCGGAGTCCGACTCAGGCACTCTTCGACCGGGGCCGGATGACGGGCCTTGCGAGGGTCCCGCCCGTGGTTGACGAGGAGCGAACATTTCAGGTCTGCTCCACGCCGAGGTGCGAGGCCTTCGTGACGGCAACCGCCACTGCCAAGGTCGTGGGCGCCCGGGTAGCCATCTTCGTCGACAACGACGCGCCCCCCGGGGGCTACACCCTTGCAGACCTCGCCGACGTAGGTACCCTGTTCGACGACTTCCTCTATCCGATAGACACCACTGCATTCGGTCGGGAATCGGACATCGACGCCAACGGCGTGGTCATCGTCCTGCTCACTCACCGGGTGAACGCCCTGAGCCCCGACTGCAACGCCCAGGGCAGCGTCATCCTGGGGTATTTCTTCGGCGCCGATCTGCTGCCCCGCTCGAGCAACAACCCGGGCTCGAACGAGGGCGAGATCTTCTACGGCCTGGTTCCGGACCCAGATAATGGTGCGTGCGACATCAGCGCGGGATTCGCCCGGCGGCGCCTTCCCGCGACCTTCATTCACGAATTCCAGCATATGATCAGCTTCAACCAGCACCGGCTGGTTCGGGGCGGTAGCTCGGAAGACATCTGGCTCAACGAAGGACTCTCCCATTTCGCGGAGGAGCTCGGTGCCCGGCTGCTGCCGCCGGCTGAGTGCTCATCCGGGTCCTGTTTCCAGGATTTCCTGGGAATGGGCAACATTCCCAACGCGTTCGCCTACCTGGATTCAACCGAAGCCTTTTTCCTGATCGAGCCCGGGAGCTCGAACGGGAGCCTGGAGGAACGAGGCGCGAACTGGCTCTTCGTGCGCTGGCTGGCTGATCACTTCGCCACGGATACCGTGCTGGGCACCGACCTCACTCGCCGGCTGGTTGCGACGAACCTGGTGGGTGCCTCCAACGTCGCCGCCACGACGGGGGTCGCGTTCTCGATTCTGGTCCCCGAGTGGCAGATGACCAACTATCTGGACAATCTCCCGGGGTTCAATCAGCCCAGCTCGCGGCTCCGCTACAAGACGTGGAACTTCCGGGAGGTTTTCCAGGACTCGCTGGGCAGCTCATATCCTCTGGTACCGGACAACACCTCCGGCAACGGCTACAGCCACACTGGGGCGCTGCGCGCCGGATCGGGCCGGCACGTATTGGTCACCCAGGCGGGCGGCGCGCCTCTGGTCGATCTTCTGCTCAGTGCACCCTCAGGCACCGAGCCGGTGTCACCTACGGTCGATGCGCGCATCGGCCTGGTACGGATTCGGTGAAGCGAATGGTCTTCTTCGCTCTCGTCGCCGCTTTGTTTGCCGGGTACGGAACCGCCTACCTCGCCAGCGAGGATGTCCGTTATCTGACCCGGGCCGGGTTCGAGGAGACCCGAATTCTCCAATCCAGGCAGCCGATCGGCCGGCTGGTACGAGACAGTGGGACCGATCCCGTCCTTCGCCAGACCCTGGGGCTCGTTCTCGCCTCCCGGGACTATGCCGCGCGGCTCGGGCTCGAGGCCAAGGAGACCTATACGTCGTATTCGGACGTGGGCCGCGACACCCTGCTGCTCGTGCTCCAAGCCGCTCCCAGGGACTGCATCTGCCCCCATACCTGGAAGTACCCGATTGTCGGACGCATACCCTACAAGGGGTTCTTCGATCCGCGCGCCGCACGGCGAGAGGCGGACCGGTTTGCGGCCAAGGGATATGACATCTACCTCCGGCCTTCCGGCGCCTTCTCGACGCTCGGGTGGTTCGAGGATCCGCTGCTCTCCACGGCTATCTCGGGCGACTCGGTCGAGCTGGCGGCCACAGTCTTCCACGAGATTGCGCATAACACGCTGTACGTGAAGAGCGCCACGCCGTTCAACGAGAGCTTTGCCCAGATGGTTGGCTACCGCTCCGCCGAGGCGTTTTTCCGGGAGCGGGGCGACAGCGTCAACGCCACCCACGCGGCCAACCGCTGGCACGACGAGATTGTGCTGGGTGACTACTACTCGGCCCTGGTGCGCCGTCTGGATTCGCTCTACAGCCGCAAGCCGGATTCGGCCGCGCTCGAGGTGGGACGAGGAGACGCCGCCGTGTGGGCCCGGTCCCAGCTTACCGGACCCGTGGCCCAACGGCTTCGCACGTTTCGGGTGGACCGCATGGCGGAGCGGCCGATCAACAACGCCCAGCTGATCGGCGCTCGCATCTACCGCACCAGGCTGGATCTCTTCGACCGATGGTTCGAGCGGCACGGCGGGGATGTGCGGCAAAGCGTCACTGCCCTCGGGAAGCTGATGGAGGGCGTCGAGGGCGACAGCGCCTATAGCCGGCTGGGCCAGGCGGTCGGAGACTCTACTCCAACTGACGAGCACCCCCGATGAAAGAAGGCTTTGTCAAACGCGAGCAGGCCCGCCTCCTGGGCGAGCTAAGCGAATTTCTCGCCATTCCCAGCGTCAGCGCTCTCCCGGCACATGCTCAGGACTGTCGCAGGGCGGCGGAGTGGTTGAGCACCCATCTTCGCAGCCTGGGCTGTCCGGTGGTGAACATAGTCGAAGGACCCGGCCATCCAGTGGTCTGGGCGGAGAGTCCCAGGGTTCCGGACCGGCCGACGCTTCTGATCTACGGTCACTATGACGTCCAGCCACCCGATCCGCTCGACGAATGGGTCACCGAGCCTTTCACGCCCACGGTGCGAGACGGCAAGCTGTACGCCCGCGGCGCCGCCGATGACAAGGGACAGGTCTTCTGCCTGCTGAAGGCGTATGAAGGGGTGCTCGATGCCAAGCGCCTCCCTCCGCTCAACGTGCATTTCATCTTCGAGGGTGAGGAGGAGTGTGGCGGCAAGGTCATCTTCGACCTGCTGCACAACGAGCCGGAGCGGACTCGGGCCGATGCCGCCCTGGTGTGCGACATGTCCTATTACGCGCCCGGCTGGCCCGCCGTGTACACCGCCCTGCGCGGGCTATGCTATGCGGAGATCTCGGTCCGCACTCTGGAGCGCGATCTGCACTCCGGGACCTACGGCGGCGTGGCGCCCAATGGGCTGGAGACTCTGGTCCGGATCCTGAGTCAGCTGAAATCTCCGGCCGGCGAGATCCGAATTCCCGGGCTCTACGAAGCGGTCCAGCCGCCTACCACGGAAGAGCTCGAGACCTGGAATCGCCTGCCCTTCGACCAGAAGCGCTTTCTCCGCGAGGAGGTCACCGGGAAGGCCCTCACCGGCCTCTCCGACCGGTCGGTGTACGAGAGAGTCTGGGCGCTGCCCACCCTGGAGATACACGGCATCAAGGGGGGCTTCATCGGCGAAGGGGCCAAGACCGTCATCCCGGCCCAGGCGACGGCCAAGGTGAGTCTGCGATTGGTGCCCGGGCAACAGGTTGAGGAGGTTGGTCGCGCCCTGGAGCGCGCGGTGGCGGCCCTGGCCCCCGAGTGGGCCGATGTCACGGTGACGGTCATGCACGGAGGCGACCCGGTGCAGGTGGACGTCAACCATCCCGCTTTCGAGATTCTGAACGAAGCCTTCGAGGCGGTGGAAGGACGCAGGGCAGTTCAAGTGCGGGCCGGCGGGTCGATTCCCATCGTCCCCGAGCTGGGTCTCAGTGGGGCGCCGGTCATTCTTACCGGAATCGGCCTTCCCGACGACGGACTCCACTCGCCGAACGAGAAGCTCGACCTGCACCAGCTCTGGAACGGAATCGAGATTTTTGGACGGTTCTTCGAGCTATTTGCGGAGAAGGGCAGGGAGGCGGCCTCGCGGACCTACTCTTCGTCGGGCGTAATGCGCTTGACCGATCCCGAGTAGCGGGCCTCAGTACGGGCGTGGAGCTCATCCACCCCGATGAGCGCTCTCACCGAGGCAATGATTCCAGCTACTACGTCGTCTGCCCAGTAGGGATCGGGCCGCTCTCCGGCCGGGAGGATCACCGCCTGGCCTTCCAGGTATCGGATGGCGGTTGTGATCCATTCGGTCTGGGCCGAGGGCACAGTGGCCCACGATCCGGTAGAGCGAAGCTCCAGCTCTTCCAGGGCCTTGAGGTGCTCACCCACCCCCTCCGTTACCGGCTTCGAGCGCAATCGGTCGGCCACCAGCGACAGGACCTGCCGGCGCTCGGTCTCCTGCGCCTCCGGCAGGGGGGCCAGGTAGTTGCGCTGATCGGCGACCATTTCCGCCAGGCGGATGCACACGGCCCGGATAGCCGGCATGAGCGCCCGGGGGGCCTCCCGCGACCAACTGTCGGCCGCGCGCAGAATCTCCTGAATCCGCTGGTCCGCCTGGGCATCAGGCGAGGGGCGCCGCGTCGAATCGGGCATGGTAGGGAGAAAAATAGATTGGCCTTCAGAAGGCAACCGGGCGGAACAAAAGGAGCAAGGCGGGAGTAGCGGGCGAGGCGGAAAAGCGCTAGAGCATTGCCAGGGTGGAGTTCTCGAAGGGCTGGAGGTCGAAAACTTCGGCCATCCCTGCGATGACCTCCTGGCGGGCTTCCTCCCAGAGTGCCGCAGAATCGCCGCGGCCGAGCTCAGCGGCCGCGCTGGTCATGGTCACACCCTTGATTCCACACGGCACGATGAGATCGAAGTAGGACAGGTCGGTGCTCACGTTGAGGGCAAAGCCGTGGAACGTCAC
Source organism: Gemmatimonadales bacterium (assembly GCA_036559785.1). Taxonomy (GTDB): domain Bacteria; phylum Gemmatimonadota; class Gemmatimonadetes; order Gemmatimonadales; family GWC2-71-9; genus CAVVWJ01. Next base: position 5,605 of record DATBSM010000309.1, on the reverse strand, counting down.
CCACTGCTTCACGTGAATGCCGATGCTGGCGATCTTCCGTCCTCCGGTCCACACCCCCGTAAGCCCGGGGTTGGGTCCGGCCTCGACTCCCAATCGACCAAGGGCGCCGATCAGCCCCGCCTCCAGCCGGCGAAGATACCAGTGCAGGTCCTCCCGGTGTTTCCGCAGATCCACAACGGGATAGCCCACCAGTTGTCCCGGGCCGTGAAACGTGACGTCACCGCCGCGCTCCACCTCGAACACCTCGACCCCGCGTTGTTCGAGCTCTGCCCTTGGCAGCGGCAGGCTCTCTGCCCGGGTTCCCCGGCCCAGCGTCACCACCGGATCGTGTTCCACCAGCAGGAGGATGTCCTCATCGCTCTCTCCCGCGATGCGTTGGCGGCACAGGCGTCGCTGCAGCTCGAGCACCTCGGCATATCCACGTTTGCCGAGGTCATGCACGACCAGGCGAGCGGTCACAGCTGCACCTGTGACTTGAGGCGGCGAGCCTGAAAGGCCAGGAGAGCGGAGGTCACTGCGGAGAAGCCCAGCAAGGAGAGCAGTCCAGCCCGGCCGAAGAGCTCGAAGACCCCGGTGCAGATCAACATCAGGACCACCGTGGCAAAGGCCGCAACCATTGCCAATCCCCCACGGCGGTACGTTGAGGCGATTGGCTCGAGTAAGCGCCAGGCAACCAATCCGGCGAGGACGAGCCCCGCGATTGTCCCGCCAGCGATCAGGTAGAACCGGAACTCCAGGTTGGCCGCGCCGTGCCGGGAGCGGAGCGCATCGGCGACGAGCACCGTCGCCGTGATGGCGGTCAGACCGGTCAGGACCGCGGACGCGAGTGCAGCCGCCAGAAAGCCCAGGGTCCCACCACCGGTTTCAGCTCTCACCCCTCGCCTCTCAGCTCAGATGTGTATCACCCGGCCCATCGAATCCAGCGCCGCCTCGGCAATCGATTCGGACAGCGTCGGATGCGCGTGGATGGCCAGATCGACCTCTTCGACGGTGTACTCGTTCTGTCGGGCGACAGCCAGTTCGTGGATGATTTCGGAGGCGTGGCCGCCCACGATGTGGGCACCGAGGATCTCGCCGTACTTCTTGTCCCGGAGGATCTTCACGAAGCCTTCAGTCTCCCCCGCGGTTCGGGCGCGGCCGTTGGCGCTGAACGGAAAGCGCCCGACCTGATACTCCAGCTTCCGCTCCTTGGCCTGGTCCTCGGTCATGCCGATGCTGGCGACCTCGGGGTGGCAGTAGGTGATGCTGGGGACGTTGTCGTACTTGATCGGCTGGGGGTGGTGGCCGGCTACCAGCTCCGCGACCACGATCCCCTCGCGGCTCCCCTTGTGGGCCAGCATCGGGGGACCGGCCACGTCGCCGATGGCGTAGACCCCGGGTGCGCTGGTCTCCAGGGTCGCCGGGTTCACCTTGATGAATCCCCGATCGGTCAGCTGCACGCCCGCTTCCTGGAGCCCCAGGTTCTCGGTGTTCACCGCGCGGCCAGCGGCCATCAATACCTTCTCCGCTTCGATCGATTCGGTCTTTCCACCGGTCTCGACTTCCAGCGTCACCTTGTCCTTGGCGACGGTGGCCTTCTTGACCTTTGCGCCGGCAATGACCGCGACGCCGCGCTTCTTGAAGCTCTTGGTCAATGCGTCGGATGATTCGGCATCCTCCAGCGGGAGGATCCGGGGCAGGGCCTCGATCAGGGTGACCTTGCTTCCGAAGGCGTGGAAGATGTCGGCGAACTCACACCCGACGGCACCGGCTCCCACGATGGCAAGTGTCTTGGGGTGAGTTTCAAGGAACAGGGCCTCGTCCGAGCTGATCACGGTGCTCTTGTTGATCTCCAGCCCGATTTGGGGAATGCCCTTCACCCGCGATCCGGTGGCGAGCACCACGGCCTTTCGCGCCTGATACTCGTCCTTGCCCACTCGCACGGTGCGATCGCGCGCCAGCACCCCGGCACCCTTCACCACGGTGACTTTGTGCTTCTTCATGAGGAACTCCACCCCCTTGGAGTTCTGCTCTGAGACTTTCCGGGACCGCCGCATGGCCACGCCGTAATCGGTCTTTACGCTCCCGACCTCGATTCCCAGGTCCTTGGCATCGTGAGCCACCAAGCCGGCGACGTAGGCGCTGTGCAGCAGGGCCTTGGTGGGAATGCAGCCGATGTTCACGCAGACGCCGCCAAGCTTGTCTTTCTCGATCACGGCCGTTGCGAGCCCGAGCTGTGCGGCGCGGATGGCGCAGACATAGCCGGCCGGCCCGCCGCCCACAATGATGACGTCGAACTGAGTTGCCACAATTTCCCTCATGGTTGAAATCGTGAGCGGTGAACGGTAAGCGGTAAGCGGGCGTATGGGAGCCCTCAGCCGGACCTTCCCGCTCACCGCTCAATGCTTTACCGCCTATGCTCTCTCTACCAGACCAGTGCCAGCGGATTCTCCAGCATCCCCTTCAGCGTCTTGAGAAACTGGGCTCCGGTCGCGCCGTCGATGACCCGGTGGTCGCAGGACATGGTGATTCGCATCCGGCGCCGGATGGCAACCGCACCCTCGTGCGCTACCGGCCTCTCCGCCATGCGGCCCACCGCCAGAATGCCAGTCTCGGGCGGATTGATGATGGCGGTGAACTCCTCGATGTCGAGCATGCCGAGGTTGGAAACAGTGAAGGTGCCACCGGTGTACTCCTCGGGCTTGAGCCGGCGCTCCCGCGCCCGGGCGGCCAAGTCCCGTGACTCCGCCGCGATCTCCCGGAGGGTCTTCTGGTCGGCGTGCCGGATGACCGGGGTGATCAGGCCTTCCTCGACCGCTACCGCCATGCTCACGTGCACCTCGTTCCAATAGCGGATATGGTCGTCCTGCCACCAGGCGTTGCAGGCCGGATGCTGCCGGAGCGCCATGGCGACGGCCTTGATGATGATATCGTTGAATGAGACCTTGATCGCCTTCTCTTCCGCCCCGCTGCCCCGCTGCCCCGCCAGCAAGGACTCTCTCGCCTCGACAACCCGCTCCATATCCACCTCGCTCGTGAGGTAGAAGGTGGGAACCGGCCCGATCGACTGGGCGAGCCGGCGGGCGATGGTCTTCCGGATCTGGGTGAGCGGGACATCTGTATAGGGCGTGTCGGCGGAGCGGCGGGGCAGCGGAGCAGTAGCGCTTGCAACAGAAGGAGCCGGACGTGAAGATGCCGGAGCCGCGGCGACGGCGGTTTCGAGGTCGCGCGCGACGACTCTACCCTCTGGACCTGATCCCGCTACCCCTACCAAGTCCACGCCGCGCTCCGCTGCAATACGGCGGGCCAGTGGCGAGGCCTTGACCCTAGTAGGTGCTGCCCTGGCCCCGTTGCCCTCACGTGCGGGTGGCTTTTCTGCAGGAGGCCGTTCAGCCACAGCGGCTCCGGCTGGCGATGTGGGCGGCATCGAGACCGGCTGGTTTTTACCAGGAGATGGCTGGGTGGCCTGCGTCTCTTTACTGCCCCGCTGCCCCGCTGCCCCGCTGCCCGCCTGCTCCGCCGCCCCGCTCACCGCCTCCCCTGCCTCACCAATGACGGCCACCAACTCGGATACCGGTACGGTAGCGCCGGCCTCCACCACGTGCTTGAGCAGAGTCCCAGCCGCGCGTGCCACGAGCTCCATGACCGCCTTGTCGGTCTCCACCTCGGCGAGCACGTCACCCACGGCGACGGCCTCGCCCTCCTGCTTCTTCCATTCGACCAGGCGCCCTTCCTCCATAGTAGGGGAGAGGGCTTCCATTACGACCTTCGTAGTCATTCTCAAGTCCGGATTGCTAGGGGGCTATGGGCTATGGGCTGTGGGCTGCGCCGCTTTGAACCGGAGCTCCCATTCATTGAACGAATAGCCCATAGCGCAAAGCTGATAGCCAATAGCCTACTCCTTATACAACACCTGATTCACCGCGCTGATCACCTTCGCCGGATCGGCCTTGGCGGCCTTCTCCAGCTGCTTGTTGTAGGGCATGGGGACATCGGCGCCGGTGACCCTCAGGACCGGGGCGTCGAGCTCATCGAACACCTCGCGCTGGATGGTGTCGACCACCTGAGCGCCGATGCCGGCGAACGGCCAGCCTTCCTCGACCACAACGCACCGGTGGGTCTTGGCCACCGATGTGAGGACCGCTTCGGTGTCCATCGGACGGATGGTGCGCAGATCCAGCACCTCGGCGTTGATTCCGTCCTTGGCCAGCTGCTCGGCCGCCTTGAGCGACACGCCGACGCTCTTCGAGTGACAGATGATCGTCACGTCGCTCCCCTCCCGCTTCACGTCGGCCAGGCCCAGCGGCACGACATGCTCACCCTCGGGGACCTCGCCCTTGAGGTTGTACAGCATTTCTCCCTCGATGAAGATCACCGGGTTATCGTCCCGGATGGCGCTCTTGAGCAGCCCCTTGGCGTCCGCCGGCGTCGCCGGCATGACCACCTTGAGTCCGGGGATATGGGCGTACCAGCTCTCGAACGCCTGCGAGTGCTGAGAGGCGAGCTGCAGGGCCGACCCGCCGGGTCCGCGAAACACGGCCGGCACCCCCACCTGCCCGTTCGACATGTAGCGCATCTTCGCCGCCGAATTGACCAGCTGGTCCACCGCGAGCAGCGCGAAGTTCCAGGTCATGAACTCGATTACCGGTCGAAGCCCGACCATGGCAGCCCCCACCCCGACGCCGGCAAACCCCAACTCGGTGATCGGGGTATCCACCACCCGCATCGGGCCGAACTCGTCCAGCAGGCCGCGGCTCACCTTGTAGGCACCCTGATAGACCCCGACCTCCTCGCCCATGAGGAAGACGTTGGGGTCCCGCTGCATCTCCTCGCGGAGTGCCTGGTTGAGGGCGTCTCGGTAAGTGATGACTGGCATCAGCGAGGCAGCGGGGCAGCGGGGCAGTCAAGGCACACCGCGAGAAATGCCAAACCCTCGAGCAGGGTTTCTGCCCCGCCGCCCCGCTGCCCCGCCGGGTTTCTAAGAGTCAGCATACACACCCCTATACAACTCCTCGGGCGCGGGATCCGGGGCCTGGTCGGCGAACTGGTAGGCGTCCTCGACCTCCTGCATCACGTCCTTGTCCATCGCGCGCACCGCGCTTTCATCCATCAGCCCGTCCGCGATCAAGCGCTTAGACCAGACCGAAATCGGGTCGCGCTTGCGCTGGTCTTCCACTTCCTCGCGGGTGCGGTAATGGCCGTGGATGGGGTCGGACATCGAGTGGCCCATGAAGCGGTAGGTACGGACCTCGAGCAGGGTGGGAAGCTTCTCGCTCCTGGCTCGCTGCACCGCCCGGTCCATGGCGGCGTTCATGGCGAGCACGTCCTGTCCGTCCACCACCTCGTTCGCCATGTCGTAGGAGCAGGCCCGCTCGGAAATGTCGTATAAGGCACTGGCCCGCTCGAGCGCGGTGCCCATGCCATAGCGGTTGTTCTCGCAGAGATAGATCGCGGGCAGCTTCCAGAGCGCGGCCATGTTAAGCGCCTCATGGAAGGCTCCGTTGTTGACGGCCGCCTCGCCGAAGTAGCAGACCGCCACCTCGCTGGTGCCTCGGTACTTGGCGGCAAACGCCATCCCCGTCGTCAGGGGGATGTGCCCACCCACGATGCCGTGGCCGCCGAGAAA
>DATBSM010000308.1:0-4424 GCA_036559785.1 Gemmatimonadales bacterium | reverse complement strand
GGTAGAAGCTGTAGGCCGGATCTGCCGCGAGGCCGATGTCCCCTACCTCATCGATGCGTGCCAGGCCGTGGGCCAGATGCCCGTCGACGTGGGTCGGCTCCACTGCGATTATCTGACGGCCGCCACCCGGAAGTTCCTGCGGGGACCTCGAGGGCTCGGCTTTCTCTACGTGTCCGATCGAATGCTCCAGGCTGGCGCCCACCCACTCCTGGTGGACATGCACGGCGCTTCCTGGACCGATACCGACGCCTTCGAGCTCACCCCGGACGGGCGGAGGTTTGAGACGTGGGAGTTCGCCTATGCCCTGGTGCTCGGACTAGGCGCAGCAGCTCGATATGCGCTCGAGGTGGGGCTCGATACCGCGCGGGATCGCGCTCGGGAGCTGGCGGCCTACACCCGCCACCGGCTTGCGGAGGTGCCGGGTGTCCGAGTCCTCGACCGAGGTCCCGAGCTCTGCGCCATCGTGACGGTCGCGGTGGCGGGACGCGGTACGAAAGAGATCAAGCTCGAGCTTCGTCGCCGGGGCATCAACACCAGCTCTCCCCAGCGGGAGGACGCCGTGATCGACATGGACGAGAAGAAGACGGAGTCAGCGCTCCGGATCTCACCGCACTACTACAACACCAAAGAGGAGATCGACACCGCAGTCGAGGCTCTGGAAGAGCTGGTGAAAGAAACTATTACGCAGTGACTCGCTCACCGCTCACGCTTTGCTGTTCCCGCCCACGCTTTTTCTTTCAACACCGGCTCCAGTACCTTCCACACCGTCTCCGCTATCACCCGCTGACCCTCGGCCGACGGGTGGATGCCGTCCGCCTGGTTGAGTCGTGGAATTCCGCCCACCCCATCGAGCAGGAACGGAACCAGCTCGGCGCCATTCTCGCGCGCGAGCTCGGGGTAAACGGCCTGGAAGCGATCGGTATACGCTCGTCCATAATTCGGCGGCAGTCTCATTCCTACCAGAACCAGCCTGGGAGGGGAGGAGCTCCGCTTTGCCCGGTCGAACACGGCCTGGATGTTTGCCCGCAAGGAGTCAGGGGGTAAGCCCCGAAGACCGTCGTTAGCGCCAGTCTCTACGACCAGGACGGCAACTGGCTCTCGCAGCAGCCAATCAACCCGCCCACGAGCTCCCGCGGAGGTCTCGCCGCTCACACCGGCATTGACCACCTGGAACCCGAGTCCCGCGGAATCGATTTTCTGCTGGATCAGCGCCGGGTACGCCTGCTCGGGCGCCAGGCCAAGGCCTGCCGTCAGGCTGGTGCCGAGAAAGACCACCAATGGGCGGTTGGCAGCGGCAATGGGAGGTGTGGCGCGTTGCTGAGGTTCCCTGTCCCGCTGGCCGCAGCCGAAAAGACCCGCGACCAGGCCGAATATCGATAGGTACCTTGGTATCATTCGAGATGCACACCGCTATGCTGCAATGCGAATCATTGTCCCGCACCTACCGATCAGGCGGACGGGACCTCACGGTCTTGAAGGATATCACCTTCAGTCTGGAGCCGGGCGGATTCCTCGCGATCCTCGGACCGTCGGGAAGCGGAAAGACCACGCTGCTGGGGCTGCTCGCTGGACTCGATCAACCGAGTGCCGGGAAGGTCCACCTCGATGGGCAGGAGCTCGGGGCCCTGAGCGAGGATCAGCGAGCGCGGGTGCGAGGCGAAAAGGTCGGCTTCGTCTTTCAGGCGTTTCAGCTTATCCCCACCCTGACGGCCCAGGAAAACGTGCAGGTCCCGCTGGAGCTTGGGGGTCATGAGGGGTCAGCGGCGCGAGCCAGGGAGCTGCTGAAGCGGGTAGGCCTGGGCGGCCGCGAGCATCACTACCCTTCGCAGCTCTCCGGTGGCGAACAGCAGCGCGTAGCGCTGGCGCGGGGATTCAGCATCCGACCGAAGGTGCTCTTCGCAGACGAGCCCACCGGAAACCTGGATGCGAAAACCGGCGCCACGATTATCGATCTGATGGTCGAGCTGAACCGCGACCTTGGCACGACGCTGGTGCTCGTCACCCACGACCTGGATCTTGCCGCGCGCGCTCGCCGGACGATTCGCCTGGCCGACGGCAGCGTGGTGGCCGACTCCGCCGCGTGAGCGGTCTCGCCTTCGTCTCCCGGATGGCGGCCCGAGAACTCAGGGCTGCGCCTCGCAGGCTCCTGCTCCTCATGGGCACCGTCGCCGTGGGTGTGGCGGCGCTGGTCGCCATCAACTCCTTCACCGACAACCTTCAGGATTCCGTCCGTCGACAAGCCCGGGCGTTGCTCGGCGCCGACCTGGCGCTGGTGAGCCGGCAAGCCTTCTCTCCCCGAGTGGAAGCGCTGCTGGATACGCTCTCGCGCGGAGCGCGCCTGTCGCGAATGACCAGCTTCGCCGGCATGGCGTATGTACCCCGGACGGCGGGCAGTCGTCTGGTTCAGGTGGCGGCAATAGATGGGCAGTTCCCCTACTACGGCGAGATACGAACCGAGCCCCGTGCGGCCTGGAGCCAGCTTCAGAGCGGCCGCCACGTCGTGGTGGACCCATCGCTCCTCACGGCACTCAGCGCCACGATTGGAGATACCATCGCGCTGGGCGAAGGCCGCTTCGTCATCACTGGCACGATAGAGAGCGCGCCCAGCGACGCGGGGGTTCGCTTTGCCTTTGGACCCCGGATCTACGTCCCGGCCCGCTATCTCGAAGAGACTGGATTGCTGGGGTTCGGGGCGCGGGTCGAGCACGAAGCATTCCTGGAGCTCCCCGCGAGCGTGTCGGCCCAGGCGCTCGCGGACCGATATCGCCCTGGACTCCGCGCCGAACGGGTCCGGCTTCGCACCGTCGCGGACGATCAGCGCAACCTCAACGACGTTCTCTCCAAGCTCACCGGCTACCTGGGCCTCGTCGCTTTGATCGCGCTGCTGCTCGGTGGCATCGGGGTAGCCAGCGCGATCGTGGTCTTTGTCCGCCAGCGCTCGCAGTCGGTGGCTGTTCTTCGCTGCCTGGGGGCGACATCGGGCCGCATTTTTGCCATCTATCTGCTGGAGGCAGGAGTGATGGGGCTGGTAGGAAGCATTGCCGGCGCGCTCCTGGGCATCGGGCTGCAGCGTCTGCTCCCCGGCCTCCTTTCGGGACTACTCCCCGTCGACGTCACCCCGAGCCTCTCCTGGAACGCGGCCGGCCTGGGTATTGGCATGGGGCTCTGGGTAGCACTGGTGTTTGCCCTGCTTCCCCTGCTCACGGTGCGCCGGATATCACCGCTGTACGCGCTGCGTCGTCCCTACGAATCCGAACGAACCCCGCGAGATCGCTGGGCGATCCTGGCGCTCCTGCTGCTGGCCGGAAGCACCGTCGCTCTGGCCGCACACCAGACGGGAAGCTGGCGGCAGGGAGCCATCTTCGCGGGAGCGGTAGGCGTCGTCCTGCTGATTCTGTACGGCGCCGCATGGATACTGATTCGAGGAATCCGGCGCTGGCTGCCGGCCGGCTGGCCATACGTGTGGCGTCAGGGCATGGCAAACCTCCATCGCCCGGCCAATCAGACGGTGACCCTGGTGCTCGCCATCGGGTTTGGCGCCTTCCTGCTCGGCACTCTTTACCTGGTCCAGAACAACCTCCTCAGCCAGCTCAGGCTGACCGGCGGCCCGGCGCGCCCCAACCTGGTTCTCTTCGATATCCAGCCGGATCAGCTCACGGCGGTCGAGCAAGAGCTCGAGGCAGCGGGACTGCCCCGATCTCCGGCGACGCCGATCGTGCCCATGCGAATTCGCTCGGTCAAAGGGCGCCCCGTTGCCGAGCTGCTGGTTGGGAATCCAGAGCAGGAACCGGACGGTCCATCGGGTGGCTGGGCTCTCCGGCGGGAATACCGGTCGACCTACCGCGATTCGGTGGTGTCATCGGAGCGACTGGTCGCGGGCAAATGGTCGGAGCCGGGTGAGTCGCCCACGAGGATCTCGATGGAGCAAGGCCTTGCTGGTGAACTTGGTGTAGCCGTTGGTGACGAGATCGTCTGGGATGTGCAGGGTGTTTCCATACCAACCCGGGTCGGGAGCCTGCGTGAGGTGGACTGGGCTCGGTTCGAGCCCAACTTCTTCGTTGTCTTCGCGCCTGGAGCGCTGGAGGCGGCGCCCCAGAGTTTCGTGATGCTCACCCGGATCCCCGACGCGGCCGCACGCGGACGATTCCAACGCCGCCTGGCCGAGCGCTTCGGAAACGTCTCTACCCTGGACTTGTCCTTGTTGCAGGAGGCTCTCGAGCGCCTGGTGGAGCGGGTAGCTCTGGCCATTCGTTTCATGGCGCTATTCAGTTTGGGAGTGGGGGTGCTCGTGCTGGTCGGCGCTCTTGCCACCAGCCGCTTTCAGCGGGTGCGGGAGGGGGCGCTGCTGCGGACGCTGGGCGCAACACGGGGACAGGTGTTTCGGGTCGTACTGGCGGAGTATCTCTCGTTGGGCCTGCTGGCGG
>DATBSM010000307.1:0-1671 GCA_036559785.1 Gemmatimonadales bacterium | reverse complement strand
ATCGCCCAGATACGGCCCCAGAAAGGGGCATACCAGGAAAATCTCTGCCGTCTCGGCGCCCTGTTCCGTGAGGTCGGAGCCTGGCCAGAGCCGCCTGAGCTGCTCGTCGCGCCGGAGACCGCCCTGACCGGCTATTTCCTGGAGGGCGGAGTGCGGGACCTGGCCATGACCGGCGACCAGCTTTTCGCCGACCTCAGCCGGCAGCACCAGGAGGCTAGTACCCCGCCACTGGACGTTGCGCTGGGCTTCTATGAGGTGCACGGAAACCGGCTCTACAACTCAGGACTGTACGCCACGCTGGGCGGGCCGGACGCCGGAATCCGCCATATCCATCGAAAGATCTTTCTCCCGACCTACGGCGTATTCGACGAGGAACGCTTCGTCGAAGCCGGCCGGAGCGTACAGGCCTTTGATACCCGCTGGGGCCGGGCGGCGATACTGATCTGCGAAGATGCCTGGCACTCCTTCACTCCCATGCTGGCGGCACTCGATGGTGCCCAGCTGATCATCATTCCCAGTGCCAGCCCCGCCCGCGGTGTGGTCACCAGCGATGACACCGCGGGACGCCCGGTGAGTCTGGCCCGCTGGAGCAGGCTGGCCCAGGACATCGCCGGCGAGCACGGGGTCTACGTCGCGCTGTCGCAGCTGGTGGGATTCGAGGGTGGCAAGGCGTTTCCCGGTGGATCGATCCTGGCCGGCCCGCGGGGAGATCTGTTGGTGCAGGCGCCGGTCTTCCAGGAAGCGATCATCCCCGCGGTGCTGGACTTCGAGGAGATCACCCGGGCACGCGCCGACCTCCCGCTCCTGGCCGACCTCGAGATGCGTCTGCCCCATCTTCTGGGATCACTCCACGCAGCGAGGCGGGGCAGCGGGGCAGGGGGGCAGCAGGGCAGGAAAGGCACACCTCCTGAGGCCGACGGTGAGGACAAGGGCACCTCGCTGGCCCGCCGCCCCGCTGTCCCGCCTAGCGCACCCCGCCGCCCCGCTGCCCCGTTGCCCCCGCTTGCAGCACGCTTCAACCCGGGCCAGGACCCGCTCGCCATCGACACCGAGCTCACCCAGCATTGGCTGCGCGAGTTTATTCGGGACGAGGTTCAGCGCCGGCGCAAGTTCGACAAGGTGGTGGTTGGACTCTCCGGTGGAGTGGACAGCTCGCTGGTTGCCTACCTCGCGGTCGAGGCGCTCGGGGCGCCCAACGTCCTCGGGGTGCGGATGCCGTACCGCTCGTCCAGTCCCGAGAGCCTGGCCCACGCCCAGCTGGTGATCGATGCCCTCGGCATCCCCAGCACCACGGTGGACATCAGCCCGGCGGTAGATGCGCTCGCTCGTGCGATCGGGGGAGAGGTGGAGCCGGGGCGGCTGGGCAATATCATGGCCCGTACCCGGATGATCACCCTGTTCGATCTCTCCGCCGCGCAGCGGGCACTTCCCCTCGGCACCGGCAACAAGACGGAGCGTCTACTCGGATACTTCACCTGGCACGCCGACGACTCGCCACCGGTCAATCCTATCGGGGACCTCTTCAAGACCCAGGTCTGGGCCCTTGCCCGGCACCTGGGCGTCCCCGACGTCATTGTCTCGAAGCCGGCCACGGCCGACCTGATCAAAGGCCAGACCGACGAAGGCGACTTCGGCATCTCCTATCCCCGCGCCGACGCCATTCTCCACTGG
>DATBSM010000306.1:0-1964 GCA_036559785.1 Gemmatimonadales bacterium | reverse complement strand
CCTGGAGGGCTGCCATGGACGCCCGAGTGACACCACTGGTAACAATTCTCGACCTCAACACCGATCTCCTGGTCAACACTCTCGACGGGCTCACGGATAGTGAGGCGCAGCATCGGCTTGCCGGCGGGGGCAACAGCATCGCCTTTCTGGCAACCCATCTGACGGACTCGCGGCACTTTCTTGCCTCCCGGCTGGGACATCCCCTATCTAATCCCCTGGCGCTCTACTTGGCCGATGCCAAGAGCATCGACGAGATTCGCTCCTGGGCCACGCTCGACCAGGTGCGGGCCGCATGGATCGCGGTCAGCGCTCATCTGCTGGGGGTACTCGAATCGGTGGGCACGGAGGAGCTCGACCGGCCTCAGGCGCACCGCTTCCCCTGTTCCGACACCACCGCGCTGGGCATGGTCGCGTTTCTGACGCAACACGATTCCTATCATATCGGTCAGGCTGCCTTCGTGCGGCGACAGCTGGGCAAGCCGGCGATGACCTACACCAGGGGAAGCCGGAACGCCGCACCGGCGGCAGCCGTCTGATCCTCGGTGGCACCGGCTCGTCTCCAGACCTTCGCCTCCGCCCGGGAGTTCCGAGCCTGGTTGCGGGAACACCACCGGTCAGCCACCGAGCTGCTGGTCCGCTGCTACAAGGTGGCTGCAAAAGACAAGGGACTGACGTATCGGGAGGCCCTGGACGAGGCGCTCTGCTTCGGGTGGATCGATGGAGTACGCCGCGGCGTTGACCACGAGAGCTTCAGTACGCGCTTCACCCCGCGCCGGGGAAGGAGCACGTGGAGCGCAGTGAACATTCGCCGGGCTCAGGAGCTCCAGGTCGAAGGCCGGATGCATCGGGCCGGCCGCGACGCCTTCGCCGCTCGCGACGCGCGGAATTCTCGGCGGTACTCTTTCGAATCGAAGCCCCGGAAACTCGCGCCTAGCTACCAGAAGACGCTGAAGGCCAACGAGCGGGCTTGGCGCTTCTTCCAGGCCCAGGCACCCTGGTATCAGCGAACCAGCATCTTTTGGGTGATGGAAGGCCGGCAAGAGGTCACCCGACTCCGGCGCCTCGCCCAGCTGATCGAATGCTCGACTGAAGGCAGGGCGATCAAGCCGCTGGCCGGAAAGCCCCTACGCCGGCCGGTGGCATAACCTCATTGATCTTTGAAGCGCAGCACTGTCTCGTGCGCGGCCCGTTGTAGGAGCCGCACGGTGGCGGTCGCGACCTGAAGCCTCTTTCCCGCTACCGTGATTCGTGGTGGTAGGGTGGTGACGTCCCTGCCGGTGAGCCCCTCGTACACCACCAGGGCCGTGAGGTAAGTGCCCAGCTCCGACGGATGGAAGCCGTCGCGGCCATAGAGCGCGATGCCGGGTCCGGCTGACCAGGCCGCGCGCCATGCCTCACCAGCCGGGAGAAACACTCCGCCCACTGCCTTGGCCGCTAGCTGATTCGACCGGCGGACCTCGTCGAAGCTGGCGCGCTTGGTGGCCGAGGGCCACACCATCAGCTGAGCGCTCCGGGCGCCAGCGTCGTGGATGTACGGCTGGAGCCATTTGGTAGCGAGGATCAGGGTATCCCGATAGAGCGGCAGCGGCGTGGGTCCTTGCTGCAGCACCACATAGTCCCACTTCCATGATTTGATGGCGTCCACCGCGTCGGTTTGCCGGGACACATGATCGATGAGGGCCATGTTGGGCGCCGCGACGGTCTGGACCTGAAAGGTGTCTCCTGCGGCCAGTGCTATCCCGGCAACGGTACCGGGGAGGTCGTTGGTGTAGGTGAGGCTGTTCCCGATGAAGAGCACCCGGTGGACGCCGGGGCGGGCCGGCGTCGGTGCCGACGGCGACTGCCCCGCGCTGCAACCGGCGAGAGCGCAGAGGAGAGTGAGCCTACCACAACGGGTGAACAAAGCGTCATACCTCCACAATTTTTTAATCGGTAAGAATCGCCCTGGTCATGCAAGTGAAATG
>DATBSM010000305.1:0-4767 GCA_036559785.1 Gemmatimonadales bacterium | reverse complement strand
GTCGTGGGCTCCCGACAGCCTCCGGGGGCTCGTTCAATGGGCTCGCTGAAACACGACCTGTCCCCGGACGATCGTCACTTCGGACCGGCCAGTGAGCCGGCGCCCAGTAAATGGCGTGTTCCGGCACTTCGAAAAGAACTCGGCCGGGTTGACGACCCAGCTCGCCTTGGGATCGGCGATGAGCACATCAGCGGGCGAACCGGCCGCAAGCGTGCCACCCGGCAGATTGAAAATGCGGGCCGGCATGGTGCTCATCCGGTTCACCAGGTCGGGGAGAGTCATGAGGCCCGACTCCACCAGCTCGCTGATGGCCAGCCCGAGCGCCGTCTCCAGTCCGATGATCCCATTGGGTGCATTGTCGAATTCCCGCTCCTTGGCATCATAATGATGGGGAGCATGGTCGGTGCAGATGGCGTCGATGGTGCCATCCCGGACCGCCTGGCGAATGGCTTCCCGGTCCTCCGGCTCCCGCAGCGGCGGGTTCATCTTCGCGTTGGTGTCGTAGCCCTCGCACCGCTCGTGGGTCAACGTGAAATGGTGCGGGCAGGCCTCGGCGGTGACCCGGATGCCCTTCTCCTTACCACGGCGAATCAGCTCGGTCGATCCCCGGGTCGACATGTGACACAAATGCACGTGTCCGCCGGTCAGCTCCGCCAGCAGGATGTTGCGGGCGACCATGATCTCTTCGGCCGCGCTCGGTACGCCCTTCAAGCCGAGCCGGGTCGACACGATCCCCTCGTGCATGGCGCCACCGGCCGCGAGCGTGGGATCCTCGCAGTGGTCGGCGACCGGGATCCCGAACGTGCGGGCATACTCCAGTGCGGTGCGCATCAGGTGACTGGAGACCACTGGCTTGCCATCGTCACTGACGGCGACCGCCCCGGCCCCGACCAGCTCTCCGAACTCCGCGAGCTGCTGTCCTTTCTGCCCCAATGAGATGGCCCCGATGGGATAGACTCGCGCTTTGCCCGCCCGCTGGGCCTGACTCACGATGAAACCGATGGCCGCCTGATTATCCGTCACCGGATCGGTGTTGGGCATGGCGCAGACCGCGGTAAATCCTCCGGCAGCGGCTGCCATCGCTCCGGTAGCGACCGTCTCGAGCTCCTCCTGGCCCGGCTCGCGCAGGTGCACGTGGAGGTCGATCAGCCCAGGAGTGACGATCTTGCCGGACGCGTCCAGCACCAGAGCGCCGTCGGGCGACCCGATATCGCGACCCACCGCGGCGACTTTCCCGCCCTCGAGATAGACATCGGCGATGCCGTCGATGCCCCGCGAAGGATCGATGACCCGTCCACCCCGTATCAGGATCGGCTTCATCGGTCCCCTCGCTCCGCTCGGGGCAGGCTCTCGTCCCCGCCCTGGGCCCAATCAGGAGATCCACCAGCCAGCAGATACAGCACGGCCATGCGCACCGCCACGCCGTTGGTCACCTGCGGCAGGATCACGCTGTGGGGACCGTCAGCCACGTCGCTGTCGATCTCGACGCCCCGGTTCATCGGCCCGGGGTGAAGGATGATCAGATCCTTCGGTGCCCGGGCGAGACGCTCCGAGGTGACACCGAATACCCGGTTGTACTCCCGCAGCGAGGGGAGGAAGCCTCCCTCCATGCGCTCGAGCTGGAGCCGGAGTACGTTCAGGGCATCGGCCCACTGAATGGCGTCTTCGATCCGGGGCAGGATGGTGACTCCGAGCTCCTGCACGTTGCGTGGCAGCAGCGACGCCGGTCCACAGACTCCCACCTCCGCGCCCAGCTTGGTCAGGCCCCAGATGTTGCTGCGAGCCACCCGGCTGTGGAGGATGTCGCCGCAGATCGCCACCTTCAGCCCCTTGATGCGCTCGAAGCGGTCGCGCAACGTGAGCATGTCGAGCAGCCCCTGTGTTGGATGCTCGTGCTTGCCATCTCCCGCGTTGATCACGTTCGAGCGGATTCGCTGCCCCAGGAACTGGGCCGCCCCGGACGATCCGTGCCGGATCACCACCATGTCGATCCGCATGGCCTCGAGGTTCCTGGCGGTGTCCACCAGGGTCTCGCCCTTGCTGACCGAGGAGCCCGCCGCCGCCACGTTGACGGTGTCGGCTGAGAGCCGCTTCTCGGCGAACTCGAACGAGATGCGGGTGCGGGTGGAGGCCTCGAAGAAGAGGTTGACGATCGTCTTGCCGCGTAGCGCAGGGACCTTCTTGATTGCCCGCTCGCTGACCTCCTTGAACGGCTCGGCCGTGTCGAGGATGAGCTCGATCTGCTCCGCGCTCAGCGGCTCCAGGCCGACCAGGTCCTTGCCGAGGCTGGGCGCGCTCACTTACCCCTCACCAGCTCGACTGCGTCCCGACCATCGAGCTCGGACACGAAGACATCCACCCGGTCCCCCGGCCCGGCGCTGGCGCCGGTCCCGACGATGTCCGCCTGGATCGGGAGCTCGCGGCCGCCCCGATCGATCAGCACGCAGAGCAGCACCCGCCGCGGCCGCCCGAAGTCGGCGAATTCATCCAGCGCAGCCCGGACGGTTCGCCCGGTGTAAAGGACATCATCCACGATGACGACGGTCTTCCCGTCGAGGTCGGGGAGGCTGGTCTCGCCTACCACGGGCCGGGGGCCGATGGTCTGGAGATCGTCGCGATAGAGGGTGATGTCGAGCTTGCCGCAGGGGAGATTGGAGCCTTCGGACGCATCGATGAGGCGCTTCAGTCGGTCGGCCAGCTCAACCCCGCGGCGCTGGATGCCCACGAGGACGAGCTCCTCGGTGCCTCCGCTTCGCTCGACGACCTCACTCGCCATGCGCGCCAGCGTGCGGCCGAAAGCGCGGTCGTCGAGAAGAGGCGTACGGGATGGCATTGAGGCGGGAAGCTAGCGGGGGCGACGGAGTGGCGGAAGAGGCGAGTCTTCCGCCAACCCCAGTCGCAGTTAAGGCCCGGTGACCGTCACGACCGCGGGATCGAAAGTCACCTCGTCGGCCAGTTCATCGTGCCCGTAGCTAACCTGCAGGGTCCCCGTGCCCGCTGTACCTCCGGTCACGTCGAACTGAAAGTTGTGACCTGTCACCCGGGCGACCGTTGCGAGAGATGCGGGGTTGAAGGTGAGGCCCCCGAAGTGCTCGCCCTCCACCGGATCCAGATCCTGCTGTGTCAGATTGAAGAACTTGATCCTGACCCGCACGGTCTGCCCGGCAGTGAAGGTATATGGTGCGGTCACCGCGACGTCGTTGACCAGCAGGTTGTAGGACACCGCCGTGTGGTCTGTGAGCGACGGTGCCTCGTTGTCGCTGCATCCAGCAACGATGGCGAGGCTGAGGGTCGCGGGCATCAACCAGACGACGGTGCGAGCGATGGTCTTCATAGAGATCCTCATGGATGGTCGGCAAAACGGAGGGCCGCTCGCAGGGTGCGAGGGGCCCCGGGATTGATGAAGCCGGAGGCTCGAATCTCCGGGTACTTGGTGTCGAACACGTTTTGAAGCTCGAGATCGAGGACCGCCCCAAGCGGCGCAAGCGCCACGGTCGTGCCGGCATCGAGCACGGCATACGATTGGGTCTCGACCCCAGGCTCCCCAATCGGCGTATAGGGGCCAGAGAATCGGACCAACGCCCGGGTGGAAAAGTGTGGAGTCCAAGCCGCCTCCAGACCGACCCGTCCGAGCCACTGCGCAACGTTGGGCACGGGATCTCCCGGCTCGAGCGGTTCGATATGGAATGACGGGCGGATCGGTTTGTCATCGGCGCTGAACGAGACTTCCGAAAGGACCAGCGGAGCGGCGCCGGAACCGGCGGCGCCTTTGACGCGCGCATCGTTGACGGTCCCATCAACCGTGAAGGTAAGCCGCTGCGTGAGCCGCACCTCGGCGTCCAGGTTGACTCCCTGCCTCACGCTCTGCCCGGTCGGCAACACCTCCAGGGTTACTGGGTCCTGGATCCGCTCATGCGACACATCCACGCGGAACAAGGCAAGCTGCGCGGTGAGCGAGGTGCCATCGTAGCGAGCACCTACTTCCTTGCTCCAGCCGCGGACCGGCACCAGCGAGGGATCGGCAATGACCCCCGGTGCGCCGCGGAAACCCTGGCTGAGTGAGCCTAGAAGCGACCAACCACCACCAACGAGGTATCGCGCCCCGAGCTTGGGGCTGAGGATCAGGTCACTCCCGCTCCTCCAGGGAGTGCCCGCCACACGGTCGAGGCTGTGGTAATAAACTCCGTCGGCACGCGCACCCAGATCGAGTGCAACGTGCGAGCCCAGCAGCGTGCGCCAGCGAACGAACGCGCCGCCACCATAGTATCTCGCGTCGTATCCCTTGGTGGGGCTGACTCGAGTTCTCTGCTGAGTTCCGTACAGGTCGTAGCGGTCGAAGTCGGCCCGGCCATCCAGGCCTGCGCTGAAATCCCCTCCGCCAATCGGGCGGCTCACCTGGAAACGGCCGCCCAGCGCTGTGCGGCTATCCTCCTCATCGCTTTGGTTGAGGCTCCCGTCGTCGGGGATCGTGAGAAAGACGCTGGACTCAACCTGCTGGACCCATCCGGTTGCCTCGACGCCGGTCTCACCGGAGACGGTGGTAAAGCGGCCATGCGCGATTCCGCGGTATCCCGAGCCTCCATCGGTCGAATCCATCGCGGCCGTGAGCGACCCCGAGTTGTACTGGTCTACCGAGACGAATCCAGGGGAATCCCAGTTGGACCCATAGAACGCCACTCCACCTTCCAGCCGTCCGGACCCGACCCGGCGCCAGCCGCGCAGCAGCCCGTTCCCCAACCAATAGGACGAGTTGTCCCGCCACCCTTC
>DATBSM010000304.1:0-7314 GCA_036559785.1 Gemmatimonadales bacterium | reverse complement strand
GGCACCGGCCAGAACCGTTGGCCGTTTGTGCACGTGGACGACCTGGCCGACCTCTACCTCCTGGCGCTGGAGAAAGCGCCAGCGGGATCACTGCTGCTGGGCGTGTCCGGCCCCTCGCACCCGGTGCGCGATGTAGCTGCGGCAGCGAGCCGGGGGGCAGGGGCCGGCGGCCGCACGACGGCCTGGCCGCTGGAGGAGGCGCGAAAGAAGTTGGGGGCCTACGCCGACGCCCTGGTGCTCGACCAGCAGGCCTCAGGGCGGCGGGCACAGGAGACGCTGGGCTGGCAGCCGGTTCGACCGGATGTCCTTGAGGACATCGAGCGCGGCTCCTACACGAACCCGTGATTGAGGGCTACGGCGTTACCGGCTCCTTTTTCGACTCCAGCTTCAGGATCCACAGCCCGCTGTTGATATCCGGCACGAAGATGTTGCCGTCCTTCACTACCGCGCCCCAGGCGAACGTGGCCCGGGGCCGGAAGCCGGCCGAGTCGGCGGTGAAGATCCAGCTGATCTCGCGTCCCTGACGCAGCAGGTCACCCTTCAGCTCGCCCGAGATGTCCAGCGCGCGGGCCCCGCCCTGATAGTTGCCCAGGTAGAGCGTGTCTCCCACTACCCAGACGTTGTGCACGCCGCCATCGGTCGGCTCGTACCAGGCTACCTCCCTGGGCTTCTCCAAATCCGAGACGTCGATGACATGGAGCCGGCCGAAGGTGAGGTCGTTTCCGTCCGCCAGCCCCTTGGCCGGCTTCGACGCGTAGACCTCGTCGCCGACGAAGACATAGTTACCGTGCCGCCACGCCGTATGGGTGCCGCGGGGACCGAGACCGTAGAGTTGATCCACCCGGGCATAAGTCTCGTTGAGATCGTATTTATACTGGGAGACCAGCTTGGGAGACTCTGGGCTGCCACCTTTGATGCCGTTGCCGACGTCCAGGATGATCAGACCGTCGTTCCAGTAGCTGAGGTAGGCCAGACCATCGGTAACCGCGATGTCGTGGACATAGCGCCCTGCCTCGGTCTGCTCCGTCTGCCACCGCGCCACCTCCTTCGGCTTTGCGGGATCACGGATGTCGATGACCCGCATGGAGCCCGTGGCGTCATCGGTGAGGTAGACATGCCACTGTGACACGTAACTCGAATGGACCCCGCCGGTCACGGTCTCGGTGTATTCCGAAACCGGCTTGGGATGACAGGGATCACTCGCGTCGAAGACCACGATGCCGTTCTTCCGGTCCGACGCCCCCTCCCGCGAGAAGACTCCGTAGCGCCCGTCCTCGGTGGTCATGACGTCGTTGACCAGGCGGGCATTAGTGAGCATCGAATCGACGATTCTGGGCTGTGACGGATCCGCCACGTCGATGGCGTAGACCCGGTCGGCGATGGTGCTGAGATAGACGCACTTGCCGGAGGGATGCACCCATACTTCCGCCGTCCGGAATCCGAGCGGCACTCTCCCCTGCACGACCATTCCCCGGCCAACCCGGCGGGGCTCCACCTGAATGACCGCGTCGGCCGACCGGTCACCAACGCTACCGGTGACAGTGTACTTGCCGGGCGTCTCGGCCACGAACGCGCCCTGATCGTCTACCTGCGCAACACCGGACGCAGCTACCGCGTTTACCGCCCAGCGTACCGGCAGGTCCGCGATGGGCCTGCCTTTGGCATTCTGTGCCTGCGCCTTGAAGCGGACCACATCCCCCGTCTTGACCGTCTTCAGCGCGGGCTCTAACGCCAACCGCGTCGCCGTATTGGGAACCACCTGGAGCGAGAGCGCGGACCTGGCCGCACCGCTTCTGGCGGTGATAGTGGCTTGACCGGGGGCCAGCGCGGAGAGCCGGCCATCGGGCGTGACGCTCGCCACCCGCGGTGCGCTCGAGCTGAAGCTGACCGGATCGTTGCGACGGTCGCCCTGCGCACTGAAGGGAACGCCCGTCAGCGTCAGGCGCGTCCCGGCCAGGAGCTTCGATGGCGCGGGCTGGATCTGGATCCGGCTGGCCGGAAGCGGGAGTACTCGGATCAGCGCCTCGCCGAGCACCGGCTTGGTGCTGTCCGCCGCCGCCACCGCGTACACGTGCACATAACCGGCATAGCCGCCCGTCAGCAGCCCGGTCGAGTCCACGCTCCCCTCGCCATGCCCCATCCACCGAATCGGCACCCCCGTCAGTGCCCGGCCCGACGAATCGCGCGCCGTGGCAGAAAGGCGGAGCGTCCGGCCGATGGGGATCTCGGCTCGTGCGGGCGTCACTTCCACTAGAACGACTGGGGCTTGAGCCTGGGTGGCGCCCTGCGCCAACAAGAGGAGGAATCCGAGATGCATGCCAGTGCCTCCAACGGGTCGAGATAGGAGCGGATCGGCGGTGGAAGATACCTGCGGGTGGTCGAGTCGCCAGGATAGGCGGAAGCCCTACCCCCTCATCCGGGCAGACGAGGGGACAGGGCTTCGAGTTTCGGTGCCTGAGCTCAACCTGAGCGGTCAAGCCGGAGGTTGCGGCCTTCCCGGAGGAATGCGGCCTTCGGCCCGCCCCCTTACGTAGGCGTAGATCTCGTTGATCTGTTCGGGCGTGAGCAGGGTTCCGAACGCCGGCATTCCCCGCTCTGGCCTCCCCTTGGTGACTACCTCGAGGAACTTCTCCGGTGTGTCGACCGGGCCACCGGACTTCACCGACACCAGCAGGTTGGCCGCGACCGGGTTGGGAAGCACGTCCTGCCCGTGGCAGCGGGCACAGTTCACACTGTACTGCCGCCAGCCCTCGTACTCTGCCCGACTCACCTTCAAGCCACCCGGTTTCGCTGCCGGACCCGCCGGCTTCTCTGGCTCGGCTGCGGGAGGGGGAGTGTCACGAACCGCGAGGGAGGGCGGCGTGATGGGTGGCGTGCTGGCCGAAGTATCGGGTGTGCCCTCCACGCCACTGTCCATCGGCGCGGGTGCCGCGTCATCGGCACCCCGTGTCCTCGTGTTACACGCTGCCTGCCCCAGCCCCAATAGGAGAGCCAAAGCGATCGGTCCTGCAAGATTCGAGGCTGGAGTCATGCCTGCATTCCTTTTTTTTCATTGCCGCACGGCGGGCCGGCCCTGGTGGATTTTGCCGTCGCTGCGGCCCTTCACGTAGGAATAGATCGCGTCGATCTTGTCCATCTCCAGGCCAAGCGCACACCATGCGGGCATGCCCTTCTCCGGACGGCCGGCACAGACCGTTTGGGTGAAGAGCTCCTTGGTCGGAATCGCCCCGTCAGGTCTCAGTGATACGATCAGATGGGGCGCAATGGTGGTGCCCTGAACGTCCTCCCCATGGCACCGGGCGCAGTTCAGGTTGAACTGCTTCCAGCCCTGATACACCTGCTCTGGCACGGTATCGAGCGGCGCCTGGTGGTACGCGTCGCGCAAGGGGGCACCCGCGTCCGCGGGCGCTGGAGTTGTCGGAGCAGGCTCTGACGGCACTGCGGCCGTCTGGGTGTCGGGCGCTTCCATTGTGGCCGGCGGTCGCTTCGGTGCGGCGGGTTTAGGCGTGGCAGTCTTCCGAGGTGCCGGGGTCTCCTTCGGCCTCGGGGCCTGGGCAACAGTATCGGGCTGGCCGCCACGAGGTGCGGTATCCGGTCGAGCCGCTACCCTGGAGGGGACCGTGGCCGGATTGCCGCCGGATGCCGTGTCCCTCGATCCTCCCGCCGCAGTGTCGGCGGCGGCGGGATTCTGTCCGGAATCGCCCGCTGGGGCCCTCGCCCGCCGGTCACCGCCGCAGGCAACAACAATCGAGAGGAAGAGAATACTGACTGAAGCGAAGCCGCACCGACCGCCGTTCATATGATCGTCGATCCTTTCATGGTCTGGGGCCATGCGGCCCGAACTACGGGTACCCAAGATCGTCTCACTCCTGGGAATACCCGGTGACGCAGGTCACTACCCCTGCATGACTCTCGCGGCAGAGCGATTATTATCCCCGCATGACCACGCCCACCGCTCCCAACAGCGTGACCGTCGGGCTCGTGCAGATGAGTTGCACTCCCGACCCGGCGGCAAACATGGCGAAAGCCGCGAAGGGTGTCCGCGAGGCCGCCCGTCG
The DNA here is from genome assembly GCA_036559785.1 of Gemmatimonadales bacterium. Lineage (GTDB taxonomy): Bacteria > Gemmatimonadota > Gemmatimonadetes > Gemmatimonadales > GWC2-71-9 > CAVVWJ01. The sequence continues at coordinate 3,256 of DATBSM010000304.1, read as the reverse complement.
CGGTGCCCAGATCATTTGCCTCCAGGAGCTCTTCCGCAGCCGATACTTCTGCCAGACTGAGGATCACCGGTTCTTCGCCCTGGCCGAGCCGATACCGGGCCCGTCAACTGCCGAGCTGGGCAAGCTCGCCGCCGAGCTCGACGTCGTAATTATCGCCTCGCTGTTCGAGAAGCGCGCGGAAGGGCTCTATCACAATACCGCGGCCATCATCGACGCTGACGGCCGGCTCCTCGGCAAGTACCGGAAGATGCACATCCCTGACGACCCGCAATTCTACGAAAAGTTCTACTTCACCCCTGGAGATCTGGGCTTTCGGTCCTGGGATACTCGCTTCGGTCGCATCGGGGTCTTGATCTGCTGGGATCAGTGGTATCCCGAGGCCGCCCGTCTGACCGCCATGAGTGGCGCACAAATCCTCTTCTATCCCACGGCGATCGGGTGGCTCCCCGCCGAGAAGGAGGAACACGGTGCGCAGCAGCAGGCCGCGTGGGAAACCATCCAGCGGAGCCACGCCATCGCCAACGGAGTCTTCGTCTGCGCTGTCAACCGGGTCGGGCATGAAGAAAGCCCGACCGGTGGTCTGGAGTTTTGGGGAGGCAGCTTCGTTTCCGACCCCGGCGGCCGCATCATCGCCCATGGAGGGACCGGCGAGGAGGTGCTGACCGCCACACTCGACCTCGGCAAGGTGGATGCGAGCCGCACCCACTGGCCGTTCCTGCGCGACCGGCGTATCGACGCGTACGCGGACATTACCAAGCGGTATCTGGACTAAGGCACTCCTTACGCTTTCGGTGTTCCGGTGACCACTCCTGCCCAGCTGGGCTACCGCATGCCCGCCGAGTGGGAGCCCCACCGCGGCACCTGGCTCAGCTGGCCTCACAAGGAAGCGTCCTGGCCAGGAAAGTTTGGCCCTGTGCCCGCGATCTTTGCCCGCATGGTGCGGCACCTCGCCGATCAGGAGGAGGTGCACATCAACGTGGCCGGGCCGGATATGGAGCTGGACGTCCGGCGACTCCTGTCTGACGAGGGAGCTGACAGCGGCAACGTCGTCTTCCACTACAACCCCACCAACGATGCCTGGTGTCGGGACCACGGCCCGATCTTTCTGCAGCGCCGGCAAGACAACGGCAGCGAGGAAGCCATCGTGGACTGGAACTTCAATGCCTGGGGCGGCAAGTACCCTCCCTACGACCTCGATGACGTAGTCCCGACCCGAATCGCCAGGGAGCTCGGCCTTCCCGTGTTTCATCCGGGAATCGTGATGGAGGGCGGGTCGATCGACGTCAACGGCCAGGGTACGCTGCTTACCACCGAGGCGTGTCTTCTCCACCCGAACCGCAATCCTCAGCTCGACCGACCAGCCATTGAGGACTATCTTCGCGCCTACCTCGGCGTGTCCCACATCCTGTGGCTGGGCGACGGAATCGTGGGTGACGACACCGACGGACACGTGGATGATCTGACTCGCTTCGTTGATCCGACGACCGTCGTCACCGTGGTGGAGGACGATCCGGCCGACGAAAACTACGAGCCGCTCCAGGACAATCTGGAACGGCTCAACCGCATGACAGATCAGGATGGACGCCGGCTCAGCGTCCTCACCCTCCCCATGCCGCGCCCATTGTATCACGACGGACAACGCCTGCCGGCGAGCTACGCCAACTTCTACATCGCAAACGGGGTCGTCCTGCTGCCGACCTACGACCCCAACCGCGATGAACAGGCTCGCACCACACTCCAGGCGCTGTTCCCGACCCGCGAGGTGATCGGCATCGACTGTACTGACCTGGTCTGGGGCCTCGGCGCCTTCCACTGTGTCACCCAGCAGTGGCCCTCTTTACCTGAAAAGCGTGAGCGGTGAGCGGTTCCCGCTCACGCTGTTCCTTTCACCCGCCCTTCTGCCATGTCCCTACCAGCGCCGCCCGGCGCCCACCGCAACCGTCGCTTCCCAAACCCACGATGTGCAGTTGATCCTGGGTTCGGCTGACCACATAGCGCGCGTCTGCGGTCTGACAGGCGTTGGCCGCGGTGTCGGCCGTGAAGACCAGAGTATCTCCCAGGAAGTCGGCCCGGGCCTTCACATCCACGGAATCGGGCCAGCGGGGCGAGGGTAGCATCAATTCCACGTTCCCGTTCGAGGCCAGCTTCATGTGGACCTCGCCCTCGCCATACAAATCCCGTTTCCAGGTGCCGGCGTACTTTCCTGCATCGCCACCGCAGGCGGACAGAAGTGGCAGCAACACCGCCAACGTTCCAAGCAGCCGAATCATCCACACCTCCCTGAAAAAAACCATCTGCTATTGCATCATGGCCTGGGCTGGAGCTCCGCCGTCGGAATTGGGAGCGTCGGGAAAATCACATCTGGCGGCGGACCCGGGCGGTCGAACGATTGGAGGGCGGCGGTCAGGCCATAGCGCCGATAGTCGATCCAGCTGTGCGCTCCCTCGTACATCAGCGAGTAACGCTTGTTGTACAGCAATTCCGTGGTCAGTGACGGCTGGTCGATGACTCCCGAGTACGCGGGAAGGGCGCCCGATGTGGTGCGCACCAGGTCGATGTCCGGCACAGCCGCCCCAAGATTGGTAAGACCTATGTTGGCCTCAGCTCGCAACAAGATCAGCTCTTCATTCTTGATCAATGGAATCGGCGAGCTCGGACTGGGATAGCGAATCCAGCCCAGGTCCGAGCTGATTTGTTGAATCGGAGTGGTGTTAGTGGTTCCGCCCGACCGGGACGGCCGCGTCACCAGCTTCGAAAGAAAGCGTTGATCGAGCGCGCCACCGGTCTGAAGCTGGGCCTGGGTCCGCAGCGAGGGGTGGCCGAAGTTTTCGCTGGTCTGGTCACTGACCGCGAGTGGGTTGGCCACATCACCGGGACCGGTGCCGAAATCCATGTACACTCCGGTCGACAACGGGAGAGCCGTGTTGAGGAACGATTGGCCCAGGAACGTCAGGGCGTTGGCGAAATCGCCGCGGTAAACCGCAACCCGTGCCCGCAAGGCGCGGTTGAACTGGAGAAACGTCGCCGGCGTGTTGAAACCGGTGAACCCGGCGGGCAGGGTAAAGGGAAATGCGGTGCCCACGAGCTCGGTGGCACCCTGCTCGAGCAGGGCGATGACATGGTTCCATGCTTCCGCGTTGGTGACAAACGGAGCGGGCGGAGCACTGGCATCGGTCCCGACGTCAATCGGGATCTGGTCCTGGGTGTGGGAGTCGAGAATGAGGATGAAGTTATAGGCCTGGAACGTACGAGCGAA
>DATBSM010000303.1:0-2812 GCA_036559785.1 Gemmatimonadales bacterium | reverse complement strand
GGGGAGACCGGGTTCGAGGCTCTTGAACCCGCAGTTGTCGTTCACCAGGATCCGAAACGATACGATCCGAGTGGCCTCATCGAACGACAGGATTTCCATCTTGGCGTACTTGGGAACGCCGAGACTGGTGCAGGTCACCCGACTCCGCACGACGTAGCGTTCCCCCACGGCGATCGGCACCGCAGTATTGGTGATGTAGCCATCGCTGGGCGCCACGGTGATGGCCTCGAAGCTTTCAGTCCGCAGCTGAAACCCGGGCTTTGCCGCGGCAGCGGTGTCGATACCCAGCGCGGCTTGGGGCAGGAAAACGTGTTCTCCCGCGGTCGCGACATTGTACGCGAAGTCGAAATCCACTGAGAGATCGGTTCGCACCCTTTGGCTACCCTGCACGGCATAACCGCTCGGGGTGGAGACCGGAGTGCCGACGAGGGCCCAGAGCGTGTCGACGCGCTCCACATTGGCGATCGTCGCAGCGGGCAAGCCACTCGAGTCGCTGCAGGCGATGCCGCCGAGGGCGAGCAGCAGGAAAATCAGGGAAAGTCGTCGCATTTGAGCGGGAAGGTTAAGCCCCGGGTGAGGAGGGGTCAACCGGAGGCGGGCGGTGACCTCAACCCGGCGTCATTTCTTGACTTCGCCCCGAGCGACTCATACGTTGCGCCTAACTTTTTTCTGCGGCCCGGAGTGAACGGAATGGCAACCTTGGGTGAGGTGGTGCGCGGTCTGGCCGCTCGAGATGGTATCGAGGCGGTCCTGGTATTGAGCGCCGACGGCCTGCCGATCGAGCACGCCGCTCGCCAGCCGTTTGAGGCCGAGACACTGGCCGCCCTCACCGCAACCCTGGTGCAGTACGCAACCCGACTCGGCGTCGGCGCCGCACGGGGCGCGCTCCGCACCGCGGTCGTCGAGTACGAGCGCGGCCTCCTGGTCGTGGCCCAGATCGGCCCGGGCGACTGCCTGGCGATCCTCGCTCAGCCGGACGCGAACGTGGGTGAGGTGCTGTACGACCTGCGCCAACACCGCTCGGCTCTAGCCGCGGCGATCAGCGGGTAGGCAGCGGGGCAGATCGAAGGTACCATCCGCTCTTTCCTCATATACATTTCCGCATTCTCATTCGGCATTCGCGTAGCTTACCTCCGGAGTTTCTCTATTTTCATGGTTGCAGCTGCCCCCCTGCCCCGCTGTCCCACTGCCCCGCCTCTATGAGGTGGGCTGTCATTCTTGCCGGTGGCACGGGCACCCGTTTCTGGCCGCTTAGCACTCCCGAGAATCCGAAACAGCTGCTGCCACTGACCGGCTCCGTTTCGACGGCTGAAGAGTCCATCGACCGGCTGACGGGACTGATCCCCCGCGAACGCATCCTCGCGGTCACCGGTGCAGCGTTGGCCAAGCAGATCCAGGACCGCCTCCAGCTGCCGCAGGCCAATATCCTGGTCGAGCCTCGCGCGGCTTCGACAGCACCGGCCCTGATCTGGGCGACCTGGGAGGCGCAACGCCGCGATCCCGCGGCCGAAGTCTTGTCACTCCATGCCGACTGGGCGGTAGGAGACGCTGCGGCCTTTCGCCGTACCGCCGATACCGCCCTGACGATTGCGCGTCAGCACGACTGCCTGGTCACCGTCGGCGTGGTGCCCTCGCGCCCTGAGACCGGATACGGCTACATCGTGCCCGGGCCTCCGCTCGGAGACGGCGCCAGAATGGTGGCGCGATTCTCCGAGAAGCCGGATGCCGCCACCGCCCTGGATCTGATGGCAGCCGGCGCGCTGTGGAACAGCGGGCTCTTCGCCTGGACGGCCGGGCGTCTGCTGGCGGAGGTGGCGGCCCACACTCCGGAGGTATCGCCCCATCTACCGGCGCTCAGGGCCGGCCAGGTTGAGCGCTTTTTCACCGAGGTGACGCCGATCTCCATCGATGTGGGCCTGCTTGAGCGGAGCGGGTCGGTAGCGGTGGTGAGCGGAGCCTTTGCGTGGGACGATATCGGCACCTGGCAGGCGCTGACCCGGGTTCGTCCCAAGGACACGAGCGGCAATCTCGTCGTCGGCAGCGCCTTCATGCACGATTCGGAAGACTGCATCGTCTGGTCTGACCGGGACACCGTAGTCCTCAGCGGAGTTCAGGACCTGATCGTGGTGCAAGCCAATGGGCGGATCCTGGTGATGCCGAGTGAGCGGGCCGCTTCCATGAAACAGCTCCTCGACGCGTTGCCCCCCGAGATTCGCGACGTCCATTCGTGACGGCGCTCTACGTTATCGAGCCCGAGTCGCCGGGTGTTGCATGGGCTCCGTTTACGGGGGTCCGTCCGATCGCCGAGCTTCGCGCCGGCATCTGGCGAATTCGGGAGCGGTGGGAGGCGGCGGCTGGGAACGACGCAACGGCGATCCTGGGTGCGCACACCGAAGGATTCAGCGAGGGTGACGAGCCGCCGGTACGGCCACCGGTCCCGATCGAAGGGCCCGCCCTGATCGGAGCGGCATGGTTCGCGCCGACCGGTGCGCCGATCGCTCCAGGAGCCAAGATCCGCCGCCTGACGCACCGCGAGGAAACAGTGGGGTGGGTCGTGCCTGGCGGTGAACGCTGGACTGGTCCACACGAGAACGGTCCGGGCCTCGAAACCGCGGGTTTGCGTCTCCACGGTACCTACGATCTGCTCTCCGCCCTCGAGAGCTTTCTTCCGGTGGACTGCACAGAGTTTCTGGTGACTCCGAGCGATGGAGTTCCAGAAGGAAGCCTGGTCCTGGGCGACCCCACTCAGCTCGTTTGCCTGGGCGCGAGGGTCGAGCCCGGGGTGGTGTTCGACCTGCGCCACGGAGCGGTC
>DATBSM010000302.1:0-8738 GCA_036559785.1 Gemmatimonadales bacterium | reverse complement strand
CCAGTGCCAGGGCATGCCGACCTGGTGAACCACCTTGCCACCCAGGCGGAACGGCCGCACTCGACCGGTGACCAGCGCCTTGGCCCGGATCTGGGCTCGCGGCGTGCTGACCCGAACCCAATCGGTATTGTTGATCCCCTTCTCCCGCGCCAGCTCGGGTGACAGCTCGATGAACAGCTCCGGCATCAGCTCGGCGAGCCAAGGGTTCCACCGGCTCATTGCGCCCGACAGGTAATGCTCGGTGAGCCGGTAGGTGGTGATCACGTAGGGGAAACGCGGATCACCGACCGAGGCGAGCGGATTATCGTCGTGCTTCCAGTACTTGAGCACTGGGCTGGACTGCTGCTTGTACAGCGCGTTCCGGACCGGCGACTCGGCCGGCTCGTAGTGAGTGGGAAGGGGGCCGTCGAGCAGGCCCGACGAGTTGAAGAGCCAGCCGGTCCCGTCGGGGATCATGATGAAGGGTTGCCGGCCGGAGAAGGCATCGAGACCGACCCCCTTGGGATCGCCCTTCGCGCTCGGGGCCTTGGTGAGCGAAAAGTCAGGGGTATCGTACCCGGTCCACTTTTTCCCATCCCACCAGACCCACTTCTTCCGCTCGCTCCACGGGCGACCCTGAAGATCGGCGGAGGCGCGATTGTACAGTACTCGCCGGTTGGCCGGCCAGGCCCAGCCCCAATTGAGCTCGGCACCGAGGACACCGGGAGGATCCGGCTCCCGCCTCGCGGCGAGGTTCCGGTCCGGAGCGGGGAACACGCCGCAGTAGATCCACGACGCACAGGTGGTGGAGCCGTCGTCTTTCAATTCGTCGAAGCCGGCCAGGTGCCGGCCGGGGCTGCCGGTGTGATAGCCATTGATCTCGCGCAACACCTTGTGCAGGTCGGGCTCGCCCGCAGGGCCGGACGGTTGGACGGGCGGACCGGCGGACGGATCTGGAGAGAAATCCCAAGTCAGGTTCTTGAATGACTGATCTCGAAGGAGGTCGCTATCGGCGTAGAGCTTCTTCAACCGCAAGGCGAGCCCGTGGGTGAACCACGGATCTGACCGGCAGTCGCCCGGCGGCTCGGCGGCCTTGTAGTGCCATTGCAGCATCCGCTGGGTGTTGGTGAAGCTCCCGTCGATCTCCGCCACCTGGGCCGAGGGGAAGAAGAACACCTCGGTTGGGATGTCCTCCGGCTTCACGCTGCCGGACTCGACCTCGGGCGACCGGTTCCAGAAGGTGGCGGTTTCGATGAGGAAGTTGTCCTTCACCACCAGCCATTCCAGCTGGCGCATCCCCTTTCGCTCCAGTGCGGCGTTAAGCGAGGTAGCAGGGTTCTGCCCGACGCAGATCATTCCCTTGACCCGCCCGTCGCTCATGGCAACGAACATCGGCATATGGGAATGGTCCCCCGAGATCCTGGGGTGCCAGTCCCAGCCGAACTGGTTCTCCGGAGTCGCCGCTTCGCCGTACATCGACTTCAAGTAGGAGACCAGGAACTTGGGCATGTTGGCCCAGTAACTGGTGGCGACTCCTTCGGTAGCCAGATACTTCCGGATGGTTTCGTGGTCCTTGAGAGCAGAGGGCGCCGGCATATAGCCGTGAATGCTGTGATAGAGCGTCGGCACATCGGTCGAGCCCTGAATCGAGGCGTGCCCGCGAAGTGCCATGATCCCGCCCCCCGGCCTTCCGATATTCCCCAGCAGGAGCTGCAGCAGCGCGCAGCACCCAATGACCTGGGGCCCGTTTGTGTGCTGGGTCCACGCGACCGCGTAGGCAAAGGAGGTCGTGCGGTCCCGCCCCGAGTTCTCCAGGATCGTCTCGGCGACCTTGGTGAACGTGGCCGGTGGGCAGCCGGTCACCTGCTCCACCATCTCGGGCGTGTACCGGCTGAAGTGACGCTTCAGCAACTGGAACACACAGCGGGGATTGCGGAGAGTCTCGTCCCGTTGGGGCGGCGGCTTCCGGAGGGATCGAATCACCGAGTCGAGCGGCTCATCCGCCTGAGGCTGCCGCTGGGCGTCGCGCCTTCCCGGCGCCGCATTCTCTTCACCGCCTCGCGGCTGACCCAGCTCTTCGTCATGGCCAGCGTATTGCCAGGAGTCGGTCTGGTAGGTGCCCACGAAGCCGTCGTAGGGCCACTCCTTGATCTCCCCCTTGTACTCCATAAGGCCCGAGAAGGTGCCGTCCAGATCCTCGGTGTCTTTGAAATCCTTACGGATAATCGTGGCCGCGTTGGTGTAGTTGAGCAGGTATTCCCGGAAGAACGAGTCGGTCTTCCACCGCTCGTTGTTGATGACGTAGTGGATCAGACCGCCGAGGAAGGCTATGTCGCTGCCGGCGCGGATCGGGGCGTAGAGATCGCACATCGCGCTGGTGCGGGTAAATCGGGGATCCACGTGGATCAGCTTGGCGCCGTGATCCACCTTGGCCTTCATTGGCCAACGAAAGGCCACCGGGTGACACTCAGCCATATTGGAGCCTTCGAACACAATGCAGTCCGAGTACTCCATGTTGCGCGGGTAGGTGGTCGCCGCACCGCGACCGAGCCGGGTCCCCAGACCGGGGACGCTAGAGGAGTGTCATATTCGAGCCTGGTTTTCGATCGCTACCACGCCGAGCCCCCGCAGGAGCTTCTGTTGCATGTGGTTCCACTCGTTGTCCAGAGTCGCCCCACCCAACGCGAAAATCGCCGTGGTGTGATTGACCAGCTTCCCGTTCTCCAGCCGCTCCACGAAGGTCTCGTCCCTGGTCTTCTTGACCAGCTCGGCCACCCGGTCCATGGCCCAGTCCAGCTCGACCTCGTCCCATTTAGTCGCACCGGGTTTCCGGTGCAGCACTCTGGTTGCCCGATTGGGATTCTTGTGGAGTTGGTAGATGGCCGCGCCCTTGGGGCAGAGGCAGCCCTGGTTGTGGGGACTGCGGAGATCGCCCTCGATGTTTACGATCTCGCCGCCAACGGTGTGCACGATTGTGGCGCAGCCGACGGCGCAGTAGGGGCAGACGCTGGGCGTGGCCTTGGCGTCCTTGATCCGGAGCTGCTGGGCCCTGGCAGTGGCCGGCGCCAGGCTGGCGCCAAGCCCGAGGAGGGATCCGAGGGCGCTCCCCGGACCGATACCGGCGGCGGAAACCTTCAGAAACTCACGACGGGAAACGGACATACTATCCCTTCTCGACAAGGTGGATCCTTGCCGCTTCACCTAAATAGGAAGAAACGCCGGTAAAGTCTAGGATCGGACGGTTCCGGCTATGTGCAGGGGAAGCGTCTTCAGATAGCGCAGCATATCGGACGTCCGCTCGAATACCCGGACCCCGGGACTGGCGAGCGCCTGGTCGCGGGGCTCCAGCTTCAGGTCGAGATGGGGCCAGCGGCTCCCAAGGTGCAGCGCCGCAGCTGGAGCGCCGACTCGCTCGCAGAAGGCTCTGAGCTCGCCGACGTCGTTGGTGGTCGAAAGCACGTGCGACCATCCCCGGGCCCAGAGGTTCTCCCGGTCCATCACGATCATTGGGCCAGGCCGGCGCTGAGGAATGCGACGGTTCGCTGAATGACCTCTGGATCCCGCAGTACCGCACGGTGACCCAGTCCGCTGGTGCTCAGGAGTTCGGCCCCCGGCCAGGCGGCCGCAATCTCCTCGCCGTGCGAGTAGGGAACGTCGGGATCATTTCGGTCATGGATGATCAGCGCGGGGGCCGTCATCCTGCGGACGAGCGTAGGCACGTGCAGCTCCTCCCAGCGGAACTGGAGCCGGGATTCCAGGTTCCGGCGCATCGCGTTGTGCGCCCGCGGGGGAATGCGCAGGTGCTTCGCGAAGGCGCGGGAGAAGAGCACGACATCGGCGGGCGGAGAGAGGAGCACTGCGCGCCGGGCCTGGAGCCCGTTCCGCATGGCCAGCGAAACTGCCGCCCCGCCAAGCGAATGGCCGACCAGGCCGTGTACCGGACCCATCGCGTCGCCCACTACCCTGAGGGCGAGCGAAAACTGGGGCAGCGATGCCAGCCGTCCCATCGAGGCGCCGTGGGCGGGCGCATCGAAGAGCACGACCCGGAACCCGGAGGCCACCAATGCCTGTGCCAGGGTGCTGAACCGTCCCGCCCTGCTGCCCCAGCCATGGGCCAGCACCACGACTGGGCCATCGCTCCACACCCACACCGCGATGTCCTGCTTCTCGCTCTGCACCGTGTGCCGCGTGCCTGTCGCCAGAAAAGCCTCCTCCAACGGACGGGGCTCGTTCCGCGGTGGGCGACAGAAGATGCTCTCAGCCCAGCGGCCGGCGACGCCCGGAGCGACCGCGCCAACGGTGCGGAACGCGGTCCGGAGAATCCAGAGGGGCGGGGCAGTCTTCATGGACTATGGGCTATTGGCTAAGAGGACTTGATCCTCGCACGAATTCGCCAATAATCAATAGGCACTAGCCAATAGCCAATAGCCTGTTGCAGGAGGCCGCTATGCCCGAGAAAAAGAAGGCCCACGATGAGTCGGTTCCGACCCCGGTGGATCCGACCTGGGAGGCATCCTGGGAAACCGAGGACAATTTCTGGTTCGAGAACTTTACCAGTCGCCCGTATGCGTTAGGCCCGGATTTCTACGATCGGTTTCGCCCGGCCTACCGCTACGGATTCGATTCGGCACAACACCACGTGGGCCGCAGCTGGGATGAGGCGGAAGATGATCTGCGAAAGGGCTGGGACCGCTACGAGCACCGGCGGGAGAATACCTCGACCTGGGATGAGATAAAGGAAGCGGTGCGCGATGCCTGGGAGCGGATAGTCGGTGATACGGCATCCGGAGCGGAAAAGCGAGATCCCCCGGCGCGCGAATAGCTCCCCGCGCCCGATTTGGATGCTCAACCAGGGCATATTACGGGTATGGCTGATTCGATTCGTGATCTTCTCTTCGGGGGTGTCTCCACCGGCCGCGAGCTGGTGGACGCGGTCGAGCCCCGACGCTCCTTCGACGATGTCGTGCTACCTGGAACCACGCTGCGGGCACTCAATCACGCCCTGGCACTGGTGCGGAAGCACGACCTGATCTTTCAGCAGTGGGGTCTGGCCGAACGGCACTCGAGCGGCCTGGGGCTCGCCTTCCACTTCGCCGGGCCGCCCGGCACCGGAAAGACGATCTGCGCCGAGGCGCTGGCGTACGCCCTGGACAAGAAGCTCCTCGTCGTACGCTATGCCGAGCTGGAATCCCGCTGGGTGGGCCAGACCTCTAAACACGTGGCGGCTGTGTTTCGCTCGGCCGCGCGCCAGGACGCGGTGCTTTTCTTCGACGAGGCCGATGCCATCGCCGGCCGCCGGTTCAGCTCGATCACTGCGGCGTACGAGCGAGAGGCCAACGGAGTCGTCAACGTGCTGCTCCATGAGCTGGAGAGCTTTCCCGGAGTGGTCATCTTCGCCACCAACCTGGCCGCCAACATCGATCCGGCGTTCGAGCGCCGGGTCCGCACCCACATCCTGTTCGAGATGCCCGACGTGGATGAGCGGGAACGGATCTGGTCGGTGCAGCTCCATGCTCGAAAGACGCCGCTCGCCCCCGACGTGGACTTCCGGGCACTGGCCGAGGCGTATCCCCGAAGCGGTGGCGACATCAAGAACGCCGTGCTCAAGGCGGCCCAGATCGCCACGTTGGAGCCGGGCCCCGATGCGGAGAAGCGGATCCACCAGCGCCACTTCATCCAGGGCATGGCCGAGGTCATGGCGGCCGAAAACGTCATGTCACAATCGCTCTTCGACGACCCCGGGGCAGGGCCACTCGGTGGCGCGATCGATCGGCTGGCCGAGGGCCAGGAGGAGCTGCGTGGGGAGCTGGGGGTCTTCGCGGAGCGGTTCGAGGCCCTGGAGCACCGGATCGTGGCGCTCCATCACGATCACTCTGCCGGCCGGGCGGAGCTGGCGAGTACCCAGAGCCTGGCGCTGGAGTCGTTCAGCTCGGGCCGGCGGCGCAGAGATCGAACAATTACCTACCTGGCCATAGGGGCCGCCATCCTCGCGGCTTTGGCTCTGGCCCTGTCGCTGCTGCCGTAGGACGTCAGCGTCGCCGCAGGCGTACGTCCTCGCTCCGGTTGGGTCCTATCACTATCACCAGGAGGCGGGACTCGTAACCAGGGGCCGAGACCCTGACGTACTGGGTCCGGCAGTTGTCCATCAGCGCCACATCGAACTTGAAGTGATACTCGCCGGTGGCATCGGTGAAGGTGACGTAGGGCGTTCCGATCATCTGGAGGTGCGCCCCGGCCAGCGGGCGACCATTATCCTGCCGGAATATCCGACCCTCGACCATTCCGTACTCGGTCGGACCAGCTGAGTCTCTGGGCGCCACGGGTTGGGGGGTGCAGCGTTCCGAGTTCTCTCGGACAAAGGCTTCCATGGGCCGCCGGGCCTGCGGTCCGGCCCCCGCACTGGTGGCCAGCCGGGGTCGGCCGAAAATGCGGCGGGCCTCGGACTCGAGCGTGGCCACGGCCTTCACTGAGGCTGGCTTGTCTGACGTTGGCTTCTCCACTGTCTCCGCGCCGGTGGAGCGGGTCTCATCCGGAGGCGCATTGGGCTCGGGCTCGGGCATGATCTGACGCACTGGAGGGGGAGCCGGCTGCGGAGGGGGCCGAACCGGTGCCGGTGGGACCGGTGGCCGCTCCGGTGGCGGCTTCACCGGGGGAGGAGGTGGCTCCACCGGGGGGACGTAGATCATCTCGACCCGGCGGCCTTCCGCTGCAGGATCATCCGCGCCTTTGGCCGCTTCCTTTGACGCCGTCCGGGAGAGTGCTGCCGCCACCGCCAGCACCGTCAGGTGGACCCCCGCGCTGACGGCGAGAGGGCTCCAGGCGCGGGTGCGGTTGGGGGGAGCCTGCGGCTTCAACAAGCGGGACGTTCCTCGGAAGATGTTCGGGTGTCGAGTTCAAGATAACGGGAGTGTACCCTCACCTCGGGATTTACCCGGATGGCCATGGATCTGGACCCCTGGAAGCCTCATGCCGCGGCAATGGAGGCCTACCACCGCGGGCAACACGACGCGGTGCTCGTGGTCTATGACGACTTCGAGCGGGACGAGGTCCCGGTCTCCTATTTCTTCCGCGGCCCCGACCAGTTTCCCCCATTGGAGCACCTGGCGCTAGACCTCTGCCGGGGCCGGGTCCTGGACGTGGGAGCCGGCTCCGGCTGCCACTCGCTCGTGCTGCAGGAGCGTGGATTCGAGGTGACCGCCATCGAGATCCTTCCGCCCCTGGTCCGCATTCTTCGGGAGCGGGGCGTCCGCGACGTCCGCGCCGCCACCTGGATGGACGTCGAGGCCGAGCCCTTCGACACCGTCTTCATGATGATGAACGGGCTGGGCCTCACCGAGACGTTGTCCGGCCTGCGCCGGTTCTTTTCCGAGGCTCGCCGGCTGCTCCGCCCCGGGGGCCAGGTCCTGGCGGATTCCACCGATGTCCGCGTGCGGCTGGATGTCGAGGCCAACCGCACCGGTGCGCTGGAGCGGCCCGATGGGCGCTACGTGGGCGAGCTGCATTTTCAGGTGGAGTACGAAGGGCGGAAGGGAGCGCCGTTTCCCCAGCTCTACGTGGATGCGGTGACCCTGGGCCGCTGCGCGCGGGAGGAAGGCTGGGACTGCGAGATCGTGCGGGAGCCGGACGAGTACGGCAACTACCTGGCGCGGCTGACTCCGTAAGCGGGGAAGGACATCAACCCTCGCGCGTCATCCAGAGGTGATCGGCCGTCATCTCGAGGTGATGGCCGCGGCTCCGGTGATGGGGTCCGGACTGGATCGGGCCGCGGTGTAGGGCTTGGGCTTGGGCCCGGCGTCGGATCGGGCGAGGGACCCGGTCGCGTGGGATTGGGATAGGGAGACGGGTGTGGTTCCGGCTGTGGTACCCGGTCCACCGTAGCATTCTGGCCATCTCGATTCAGCATTCTGATCATCTGCCTCCCACTATTGGTTTCCCGCTTCGCCGTCGATGGACTGTCTCTAACTGTCAATCCTCCGCTCTTCTCGTGCCTTGGTGAGCAAACGCTCCGCGAAGTCGAGCCGCTCCTGGGTTTCGGCCAGCTCCTGTTGTACCCCCTGCACCTCATGCTCGAGAGCCTCGAGCCGAGCGGTGACGTCCGCCGAGAGTGCTTGTGGCCGGGTCACAAACAGACGAACGATCTTGTAAGCCGCGAACGCGAGGATCGCCGAGATGGGTATGAGTGGGGCAAGAAATTCAGGGTTCACGTGATCTCCTCGAAGGCGGTGGTCCGGAGGACGTTATGTCGGGCGCTGGGCCACCGCCAGAAGATGGGCGCTGGCGCCCACGATAGCCGGCTCGACTTCCAGCATTCGGGCCACGTTTAGAAGCGCTGCGCGCTGCCGGCCGTCTGCCATGCGCTCCGCGACATCCGGCAGAATCCAGCCCGGACCTTCTATGCCGTACAGGCCGGTCACGGCCAGTCCCGCCGCCGTAACCTCCTCAGCCAACTCCTCGGGACGATGGAAGTAGGCGGTGGTGAAGTAATCCAGCCGTTCCGTTGGGTTCCGGTGCTGGCCGTCCCTCAGATCCTGCTCCACGATCGCGGCAAACCGGGGATCCCCCAGCAGATCGCGCGAGAGGCCATCCAGCGCCGATGCCCACCGGGAAATAGCGGCCGCGAACAGCCGGCCGCCCGGCTTGAGCACCCGGGCTGCTTCGTACAGCGCCCGCGCCCGGTCCTTCGAGTCAGTGAGGTGATACAGCGGGCCGAGGAGAAGGACGATGTCCGCGGTTTGATCCGGCACATCCAGGACGCGGGC
>DATBSM010000301.1:0-16677 GCA_036559785.1 Gemmatimonadales bacterium | reverse complement strand
GAAGGCGCTCTTCAAGCTCGAGGTGCCGGAGATCCAGCAGCAGGTGGTCGAGATCCGTGCCATCGCCCGCGAAGTCGGCAGCCGCACCAAGGTCGCCGTGATCTCCCGCGACGACGCGATCGATCCGGTGGGAGCCTGCGTGGGCCTCAAGGGATCGCGAGTCCAGGCGGTGGTGAACGAGCTTGGCGGTGAGCGGATCGACATCGTGCCGTGGTCGCCCGACCCCGAGCGGTTTGCCCGGCTGGCACTGGCCCCTGCCCGTGTGGCCAAGGTCTTCTCCGACCCCGAAGCCAAGACCATTCAGGCCGTGGTTGACGAGGACCAGCTCTCGCTCGCCATTGGGCGCAACGGGCAGAACGTCCGCCTGGCGTCCGAGCTCACCGGCTGGAAGATCGACCTCTACTCCAGCCGCGAGTGGCTGGAGCGCGGTGGCGAGGGTCCGCTGTTTGCACCGCTCCCGCCCGAAGAGGAGATGGCCGGCAAGGTTCCGCTCAGCGAGCTCAAGGGATTGTCACCCGATCTCACCGGGATTCTGGAGAGCGCGGGCTACAAGATGCTCAACGACATTCTCGATCTCGAGCGCGAGGACATCGCCAAGATTCCGGGCATGATGCCGGAGACGGCCGATCAGCTCATGGCCTTCCTCTCCGAGCTGACCACGGATGAGGAGAGCAGCGAGGAATCCCGGCCCAAGGCATGAGCGGCCTGCTGGGCCTCATCGGCCTGGGGTACCGGGGCCGGCGCATCGTGGTCGGAGTGGATGGGGTCAGAAGAGAATTGCAGGCGGGAGAGTGCTGGTGCGTGGTGGTGGCAGAGGACGCCAGCCCGCGTGCCGTGGAAAAAGTGGTCCGGCTGGCGGCGGCCAAGAATGTACCGCTGCTGTCTGGACCGAGCGCCGCAGCGATCGGCGCGCAGTTGGGTAAACCGCCTGTGATGGCGGTAGGCGTACGGGACCGCGCGTTGGCCGGCGGCATGGTGCAGCTGGCGCCCGTACGCTCCTGATGGAGGCATGAGTGGTCAAAACTCGAGTTCACGATCTGGCAGCGGAGTTCGGCGTCGCCCCTGAGCAGCTTCTCAACATGCTCAAGGACATGAACATCTTCGTTCGCAGCCACCTGTCGGCGCTGGAGAGCGATCAGGTCTCCGCGGTCCGGGTGCGCTGGGAGCGGGACAAGCGGAAGAGCGCGGACGAGCCGGCCGCCAAGAAAGGGCGTCGCAAGGCGGCCAAGCCCGCGCCCGCTCCGGTAGCGGCCGAGACCAAGCCGGCCAAGCGACGCCGCACCGCGGCTGAAGTGGCGCAGGTGGAGGCTCAGGTCCAGGCAGAGAAGGCCGCCGAGATGGCGGCGCTGGAGCTGGAGCGTCCCGTCCTGCACGAGCCCGAAGAAGGAGCGCCCACCCAGACGCTTGAGGAGCGCGCCCGGGCCCTGTTCAAGGACCTGCCGCCCGCGTCGCCGGAGGTCGAAGAAGTCGAGCTGGCTGTCCCGGAAGAGCCGGTCAACGGCGGTGCTCCGGAAGCCCGGCCTGCGGTGCCGGCAGCGAGCACGCGCGCCCCGTTCATCCCGCCGCGGGTGCAGCGTCCTGCGGCCACGCCTACCCGGGGGCCCAAGCCGGTCTTCAGCAGCAGCGCCCCGGCCAATCAGTCGCGCCCCAGCTCGCCGCCTCGTCCGTCGGGCGGTCCTTCACGCCCCAGCGGCGGGCCGCCGGCGCGTCCGGGCAGCGATCGCAACGCGCCGCCGGTGCGCACCTTTGGACCCGATGCCGAGAAGGGGGGCGGCAGGAAACGGGGCAAGAAGGGCAAGCGCTCGTCGGTGGATCAGGACGCAGTGCAGGCCAACATCATGCGTACGCTCCAGGGGATGAAGGGTCCCGGGGGACGCAAGGGCCGGCGTACCGATGAACCGTCGTTCCAGGCGGTGCAGGCGGGCCGGATGGCCGAGGAGAAGGAGCGGGAGAAGACTCTCGTTCGGGTCAACGAGTTCGTGTCGGTCTCGGAGCTCGCTGCGGCCATGAAGGTGCCCGCTACCCAGATCGTTCAGTTCGCGTTCAAGGAGCTGGGGCTGATGGTGACGGTCAACCAGCGGCTCGACTTCGACCAGATCGAGTTGATCGCGTCGGCCTTTGGTTTCCAGGCGGTCCGGGAGGACGAGTACGCCGCCGAGGCGGAGCTGGATCAGGCCGAGGAGAATCCGGAAGAGCTGGTGTCGCGTCCGCCGGTCGTGACCATCATGGGTCACGTCGACCACGGCAAGACCTCGCTGCTCGACTATGTGCGCAAGGCCAACATCGTGGCCGGCGAGGCGGGCGGCATCACCCAGCACATCGGCGCCTATCACGTCGAGCTGCCGGGCGACAAGCGGATCACCTTCCTCGACACGCCGGGTCACCAGGCCTTCACCGCCATGCGGGCGCGCGGCGCCCAGGTCACCGACATCGTCGTGCTTGTGGTGGCCGCGGACGACCAGGTCATGCCCCAGACCATCGAGGCGATCAGCCACGCCCGCAACGCCGGCGTGCCCATGATCGTCGCCATCAACAAGATCGACCTCCCCACCGCCAATGTTCAGAAGGTGAAACAGGACCTGCTCCAGCACAACGTCGTGCTGGAGGAGTTCGGCGGCACCGTGCTGTCGGCGGAGATCTCCGCCAAGAAGGGCACCGGCATCGATCATCTGCTGGACCAGATTCTGCTGCAGTCGGAGATCCTCGATCTCAAGGCCAATCCGACCGGGAAGGGACACGGCACCGTGCTCGAGGCAACTCTCGATCCGGGCAAGGGTCCGCTGGCCACGATCCTGGTACAACGGGGCACGCTGACCGGGGCCGACAACTTCATCTGCGGGCGGTTCTCCGGCCGGGTTCGCGCGCTCTACGACGAGCGCGGCAAGGCGGTCAAGGCGGCGGGCCCGTCGATCCCGGTGCAAATCCTCGGGTTCGAGGGCGTGCCTGCGGCGGGCGACATCTTCGCGGTCGTAACCGACGCCGTTGAGGCCCGGGAGATCGCCCAGAAGCGCCAGCGCCTGGAGCGCGAAGCCCAGAACCGCCGGAGCGCCAAGGGCACCTCGCTCGAAGACTTCAGCCGCGCCCTCAAGGAGGGCGAGGTCACCATGCTCCGCATCATCATCAAGGCGGATCAGGGCGGCCCGGCCGAGGCGCTGGCCGACGCGCTGGCCCAACTCAGCACCAGCGAAGTGCGGGTGGACGTGGTGCACCGCGGCGTAGGTGCCATCACCGAAAGCGACATTCTGCTGGCCAAGGCATCCGGCGCCATCGTACTCGGGTTCCACGTCCGGCCGGACTCCAATGCCCGGTCAGCGGCGGAGCGGGAACAGGTGGACGTGCGTACCTACCGCATCATCTACGAGGCGGTAGAGGACGTCAGGAACGCGCTCGAGGGACTCCTCAAGCCCGAAGAGCGGGAGACGGTGCTGGGCGAGGCCGAAGTGCTCCAGCTGTTCAAGGTGAGCAAGGTCGGCACCATCGCCGGCTGCATGGTGCGCAGTGGCACGATCCAACGGACGGCCAAGGCGCGCGTGGTGCGCGATGGCTCTCCGGTGTACACCGGCGCACTCTCCAGCCTCAAGCGGTTCAAGGACGATGTAAAGGAAGTGCGCGAGGGGCTCGAGTGCGGCATCGGGATCGAGAACTTCAACGATCTCAAGCCGGGCGACCGGATCGAGTCGTTCCGGATGGAAGAGATCAAGCGGACGCTTGCACCGGCAGTGGGTGAGGCGGCCAGGAGCTAGGAGCTCCATGATCATCGCCATCGCCACCTGGGACCTCCATCTCCCCGCCTGCCACTCGCTCAAGGAGAAGCGGAGCGTGGTGAAGCCGCTTACCCTGGCGCTGCGGCGGTCTCTCAACGTGTCGGTGGCGGAGACCGGTCAGCAGGATCTCTGGCAGCGGGCCGAAATCGCGTGTGCCGTCGTCGGGAGCGACCGGTCGGTGGTGGACGAGACCCTGCGAGCTGCGGATCGTATCGTCGAGGAGGCTGACGGCGTGCGCATCGTGGAGACGGCAACGGTGTTCCGATGAAGGGGTCGTCTCGCCGTCCGGAGCAGGTAGCCGAGACCCTGAGGCAGGTCATTACCGACGCGCTCCTCCGGGGCGAGGTTCGGGACCCGCGCGTCGGTTTCGTCACCGTCACCGCGGTGCTGGCGACCAATGACCTGTCCCACGCCCGGGTCATGGTCAGCATTCCGGGCGAGGAGGCGGACAAGACCCGGGCGCTCGAAGGACTCCAGAGCGCGGCCGGCTTTCTCCGCACCCGGGCGGCTCGGGCGCTCACCACCCGGTCGGTGCCGCAACTCCACTTCGAGCTCGACCGTGGCCTGGAGCACGCCGCCCGCATTGGCGAGCTGTTGAACGACATACGGCGGGAGGGGCAGGACTGATCGGCGCCGTGCTGGTGGACAAGCCGGCCGGGATGACCTCGCACGATGTCGTTCAACGAGTGCGGCGCGTGCTGGGAACCCGCGCCGCCGGCCACACTGGAACCCTGGATCCGTTCGCCACCGGACTGCTCGTGGTGTTGCTGGGCCGGGCCACGCGGCTGGCCCGTTTTGTCGAGACCCAGGCCAAGACCTACCTTGCCACCGGCCGGCTGGGTATCCGCACCGACAGCGACGATCTCACCGGCCAGGTGGTGGCGACATCGGATGGGGTGGACCGGATCAGCGAGAAGCAGCTGGCGGCGTCACTGGCCAGCTTTCTCGGCGCCCAGCGACAGCGCCCTCCGAGCTACTCGGCCAAGCATGTCGGCGGAGAGCGAAGTTACGCCAAGGCGCGGCGGGGCGAGGTCATCCAGCTGCCCGAGGTGGCCGTCACCGTTCGCCGGATCGAGCTGGTTGAGTTCCAGTCGCCGCTCGTGACCTTTCGAGCCGAGGTCAGCGCCGGCACCTATCTTCGCGCCATCGCCCGGGATCTGGGCGAGCGGTTGGGGGTCGGCGCCCACCTCACCGGCCTGCGGCGCGAGGTCATCGGGTCGCTCCGGGTGGAGGACGCGGTACCGCTCGACCAGCTGAGTCCGGCAGCGATCATTTCGGCCCGCGCCGTTCTCGGCGACCTGCCTACTGTCGACCTCGACGAGGCGGAGCGCGTCGCGGTGAGGCATGGGAGGGCGGTGAGGGGCAGCGGGGCAGCGGGGCAGCGGGACAGTCGCATGGTCGCGTTGATCGCTGGTGAAGATTTGGTAGCAGTCGCACGCCCTGAAGGCGAGTGGCTTCACCCCACGGTCGTACTCGAGACCTCGTGATGGCCGAACTGCCTCGCCGCCCCGCTGCCCCGCTGCCCCACTTTCCTAACGGCAGCACCGTCACGGTCGGGTCGTTCGACGGGGTGCACCTGGGCCATCGCGCGGTCCTCAAGGAAATTGGCCGTCGCGCCGCCTCAGCAGGCCGGGCAAGCGTCTTGGTGACGTTTGATCCTCACCCGCTGGAGGTGGTGAATCCCGGTGCTGCTCCTCCGCTCCTGACCACCGGGCCTGAGCGGCTGGAAATTCTGGCGCTCTCGCCGCTGGACTACGTGCTGCTGGTGCAGTTCGATCGCCACCTGGCGAGCCTGACACCGGAGCAGTTTGTTCGTGATGTCCTGCTGGAACGCTGTGCGGTGCGGGAGCTGGTCATCGGGCACGATCACGGCTTCGGCCGTGGCCGGAGCGGCGACGTCGAGACCCTTCGCCGGCTGGGTGCGTCCCACGGCTTCGAGGTGGACGTCGTGCCGCCGGTGGATTTCGGCGGACAGCACGTGTCCAGCAGCCGGATCCGCCGTGCGGTGGCTGGTGGCGATCTCACCACCGCGGGGGCCATGCTGGGTCGCCCCTATGGAGTGGTTGGCCGGGTGGGCCAAGGGGAGCGCCGGGGAAGGGTGCTCGGGGTCCCGACCATAAACCTGAGTGAGCTGTCGCCCCGGAAACTGCTGCCGCCGGACGGGGTCTACGCGGTGCGGGTAGAGTGGCGGGGAGGTGGGGTGGGGGGGATGATGAACCAGGGACCCAGGCCTACGTTTCAGGACGGGCGGCGGGTGCTGGAGGCCCACCTGTTCGGGTTCGAGGGCGACCTGTACGGCGAGTGGGTTCGCATCGAGTGGGTCGAGCGGCTTCGGGACATCGAGCGGTTCGATTCCGTGGAGCAGTTACAGCAGCAGTTGGAGCGCGATCGCACGCAGGCCTTGGCGGCTCTGGCCCGAGGCCAACGCGACCTGGACAGGGCACCACACATCTGAGATTTGGATACAATGTTCTCGACTATTCGCTCACGATTGATCGTCATTGCCGTCCTCGTCGTAGGATCGGTGTACTTTCTGTTTCCCCGCAACATCACGATTCGGGAGCCGGATGTTAACGGGGTCATGCACGATGTCACCGTGACCCGGGTGCCGCTCAAGCGAGGCCTCGATCTTCAGGGAGGCATGCACCTCGCGCTGGAGCTGGACCAGTCCAGGCAGGTCTCCGCCGATCCCAAGAGAGACTTGGACCTGGCGCTTACCGTGCTGCGGAAGCGGATCGATGAGTTCGGCGTGGAAGAACCGGTGGTCCAGAAGGTGGGTGATTCCCGAATTGTGGTGGAGCTCGCCGGCATCAGCGACCCCGCCAGGGCCAAGGCCATCGTCCAGCGCAGCGCCTTTCTCGAGTTCAAGATCACCGACGAGACTCAGGCCCTCGAGAAAGCGCTACCCGCAATGGACCGGACGCTCCGCAACCTCGGGATCAAGGGAGCAGCGGCGCCCACGCAACCTTCGGCGGTCCAGCAGCTGCTTGGCGGCGACTCGGTTAAGGGTACGCCGAAAGACAGCGCCGCCTCGGATACCGCCGCGGTGGCCGGTGGTGTGCTTAGCGGGCTCATCCAGCCTGCCAACGCGAGCGGGGCCGGCATCACGCCAGGTGAGTACGCGGTCTCGGAAACCGCCTATCCCCGGGTGGACAGCCTGCTGAACATTCCCGCGGTTGCCCGACAGCTGCCCCGGGGAATCACCCTCCGCTGGAGCGCCAGTCACATCAGCGTAGGGGTGCAGCCGGTGCGGTTCCTGTACGCCCTGGACGATCGCAGCATCGTGACCGGCGCCAACCTGGTGGACGCCCAGGCCCAGATCGACCCACTCACCAACGGCCCGCTCGTGACCTTCGAGCTGGATCGAGCCGGCGGCCGGAAGTTCGGGGAAGAAACCGGCAAGCACGTGGGCGACCACATGGCGATCCTGCTGGACGGACGGGTCCAGGGCCGGCCGCCGGTCATCCAGAGCAGGATCGGCCGGAACGGTCAGATCACCCTGGCCGGCAGGACTCTCCAGGAGGCACAGGACCTCGCCCTTACGCTCAAGGCCGGCGCCTTGCCCATCCCGCTCAAGATCGTGGAGGAGCGCCAGGTCGGCGCCAGCCTCGGCAGCGACTCCATTCAGAAGGGGATCACGGCCGGGCTGGTGGGGACGCTGCTCGTGATGCTGATCATGATCGGATACTATCGAGCAAGCGGGGTGCTGGCGGTCATTTCCCTGGCGGTCTACCTGCTCTTTACGATGGGCGCCCTGTCCATGATCGGTGCCACGCTTACCTTGCCGGGCCTGGCCGGAATCGTGTTGTCGATCGGTCTCACCGTCGACAACAACGTCCTCATCTTCGAGCGAATGCGCGAGGAGCTGATCCACGGCAAATCGGTCAGGCTCGCCATGGACGAGGGGTTCCGGCACGCCATGAATGCCATCGTGGACTCGAACGTGTGCATGGTCCTTACCGCGTTGTTCCTCTTCCAGTTCGGCACCGGGCCGGTCAAGGGTTTCGCGGTGACGCTGATCCTGGGCATCATAGCGTCGATGATCACGTCGATCTTCGTCACCCGCACTTTCTTCATGATATGGCTGCACCGCCGTCCGGCCATGTCCACCTTGAGCATCTGACATGCTGAGACTCTTTTCCAACGCGAAGTACGACTTCATCGGACTGCGGGCCTACGCCTATGGGCTGACGGCACTCATCCTGATACCGGGCCTGATGTTTCTGCTCATCAAGGGACTCAACTACAGCATCGAGTTCACGGGCGGGACGCTGCTTCAGGTCGCCAGCTCCAAACCGGTGGACGTAGCTGAGCTGCGAGCGGGTCTGGACCGGGAAGGAATCCACGGTGCCGAGATCCAGAGCTTCGGCAGCGACGAGTACGTGATCCGTGCCCGGGTGGCCAAGCCGGGAAGCGATGCCAACGACACTCAGGCCACGGCAACGGCGGTCGGTCATGCCCTGGACAACGTGCTCGGCGCCGGCACCTACACCGTCTCCCGGACCGAGGCGGTCGGTCCCAAGGTCGGCGGCGAGCTCAGGCAGAAGGCGTTCCTGGCGATCTTCCTCTCCTTCTTCGCGGTCCTCGCCTACCTCGCCTACCGATTCGAGTGGCGGTTCGGGCTGGCGGCCATCGGTGCCACGGCGCACGATATTCTGGCAACCATCGCCTTCGTGGGGGTCATGCAGCTCGAGGTGAGCCTCACGGTAGTGGCCGCGCTGCTCTCGATGGTGGGCTATTCTCTCAACGACACAATCATCATCTTCGACCGGGTTCGCGAGAATCTGCACAAGCACAAGCACGAGTCGTTCGAGCAGATCCTGAATCGTTCGATCAACGAGACGCTGCCCCGCAGTATCCTGACCCACGGGACTACGCTGTCGACGCTGCTGGCACTGACCATTTTCGGCGGAGAAGTGATCCGCCCCTTCGCGCTGGTCATGTTCTTCGGCGTGTTCGTCGGAACCTTTTCGTCCATCTACATCGCGTCGCCCCTGCTGATGGCAATTGAGAAGCGCTGGCCCGGTCCCGCCGCCCGCGGTCACCTGGCCCCCACCAAGCCCGCGGTCCCGGCGCCGAGTCGCAAGCCGCAGCCGGCGGGTAGGTAACGGGAAAGGCGGGAAGGACGGGAAAGACGGGAAAGCGTCATTGTCAGGGTTCCTTCCCGCTTCCCGCCTTCCCGACGTTCCCGTCTTTCCCGACCTTCCCGCATGCTCATCGACACCCACTGCCACCTCGCTGACCCGGCCTACGAGGCCGATCGCCACCAGGTGCTGGAACGGGCCTGGGCAGCCGGGGTTGGCCGGGTGATCGTCATCGGTGAGGCCCCGGGCAGGGCGGAGGCTGCGCTCGAGCTGGCCCGATCCGAGTCCCGGGTCTTCGCCACCGCCGGCATCCACCCCCACGATGCCCGCGACTGGAGCGGCACCACGGAAACCTGGCTCCGGGATATGGTGCGGGATCCACGAGTGGTGGCGGTGGGGGAGACCGGTCTCGACTACCACTACGATCATTCGCCCCGTCCCGCCCAGCGCCATGCCTTCGAGTCCCAGCTGACCATCGCGGCGGAGACCGGCCGGCCGGTGGTGATCCACGCCCGCGAAGCGGATGACGAAGTCGCCGCCATCCTGGCGAACCATCCCGCCGTCACCGCCATCCTTCACTCCTTCAGCAGCGGCATGGGGCTCTTGCGAGCGGGGCTGGTTCACCGCCACTATGTGTCGTTCAGCGGAATGGTGACATTCAAGAACTGGCGCCTGGACGAGGCGATCCGCGAGACGCCGCTGGATCGGCTGCTGCTCGAAACGGACGGCCCGTACCTGGCGCCGGTTCCGCATCGCGGCAAGCGAAATGAGCCGGCGTTCGTGGCTCATGTCGCCGCGCAGGTAGCATCGGTGCGTGGGATGTCGGTCGAGGAACTGATCGTGATGACCGGCCAAAACGCGAAGCGGGTGTTTCAACTTCTCACCTAAGGGCTCAGACGTGGGCAACGTACCGTCCGACATCGCCATCGCGCAGGCCGCCAAGCTCCGGCCCATCGCCGAGGTCGCCGCCGAGGTGGGTCTCGGCCCCGATGAGATTCTTCCCTACGGGCGTCACAAGGCCAAGATCAGCGCCGAGGCGATCGCGCGGCGGAAGCCTAGGGGACGCCTTGTCCTGGTCACCGGGATCAATCCCACGCCCGCGGGCGAAGGCAAGAGCACGGTGACGGTGGGGGTCAGCCAGGCGCTTCGACGCCTGGGCAAGAAGGTGGTGGTGTGTATCCGGGAGCCCAGCCTCGGCCCGGTGTTCGGGGTGAAGGGTGGCGCCGCGGGTGGTGGCTACGCCCAGGTGGTTCCCATGGACGAAATCAACCTGCACTTCACCGGGGACTTCCACGCCATCACGTCGGCACACAACCTCCTGTCGGCGATGCTGGACAACCACATGCACCACGGAAATGCCCTGGGAATTGACCCGCGGCGAATCACCTGGCCGCGTACGCTCGATATGAATGACCGCGCGCTCCGCTCGATGGTGATCAGCCTCGGCGGCATCAATGCAGGTCCCGTGCGGGAGGAGCGGTTCGTCATCGTGCCCGGAAGCGAGATCATGGCGATCCTGGCACTCTCCACCGACCTGGCGGATCTCGAGCAGCGGCTCTCGCGCATCATCGTGGGGCTGACGCGAGACCGGAGGCCCATCACCGCAGCCGACATTAAGGCGTCCGGCGCCATGACGCTGCTCCTCAAGGACGCGATCCTTCCCAATCTGGTGCAAACGCTCGAAGGCGGTCCGGCGCTGGTCCACTGCGGGCCTTTCGGCAACATCGCGCACGGTTGCAACTCGATCGTTGCCACCCGGCTCGGCCTTTCCCTGGGAGATATCGTCCTCACCGAGGCCGGCTTCGGGGCCGACCTGGGGGCGGAGAAGTTCTTCGACATCAAGGCCCGCTTCGGCAACCTGAAGCCGGAGGCCGCAGTGATTGTGGCCACGGTGCGGGCGCTCAAGATGAACGGAGGGGTCAAGAAGGACGCGCTCGCCAAGGAGGACGTGGCTGCTCTCAAACGGGGGATCGTGAATCTCGAGGCCCACGTGAAGAACGTGCAGAAGTTCGGGGTGCCGGTGGTGGTGGCACTCAACCGTTTCACCTCGGATACCGACGAAGAGCTCAAGACCGTGCTCGATGCAGCCAAGGGCTGGGGAGCGCGGGCGGCACTCAGCGAGGTGTGGGAGAAGGGGGGGGCAGGGGGAGAGGCCGTGGCGAAGGAAATTCTCGCCTTGCTGGACGAGAAGAAGGCTGCATTCAAGCCTCTGTACGACGTTGCCAAGCCGATCAAGGAGAAGATCGAGATCATCGCCCGTGAGATCTACGGGGCTGGTGGCGTGGATTACACCGCCACCGCCGAGAAGAACATCGCCCAGTGCGAAGCCATGGGTCTGGGCAACACCCCGGTATGTATCGCCAAGACTCAGTATTCCTTCTCCGACGATCCGACCAAGCTGGGGCGTCCGACGGGGTTCCGTATTACCATCCGGGACGTCTACCCCTCGGCCGGTGCCGGGTTTGTCGTAGCGCTCGCGGGGGACATCATGACCATGCCGGGACTTCCCAAGGTACCGGCGGCCGAATCGATCCGGGTCCTCCCGGACGGCACCATCGAGGGACTCTTCTAATGGCCTTGGACTTCGTTTCGACCGGTCGCGCCCCCAAGGCCATCGGGCCATACAGCCAGGCGGTACAGGCCAACGGTTTTCTGTTTACCGCGGGCCAGGTAGCGCTCGATCCTGACAAGGGCGAGCTGGTGGCCGGCGGTATCGCTGAGCAGACGGCGCGCGCGCTGGAGAACTTGCGGGCCATCCTCACCGCAGGGCACACCGACTTCTCCCGGGTGGTCAAGACGACGGTGTTTCTGGTGGACATGGCCGACTTTACCGCCATGAACGAGGTATACGCCCGGACCTTCGGCGATCATCGCCCGGCCCGTTCCACGGTGGCCGTCGCCGCCTTGCCGCGTGGCGCACGGGTAGAGATCGAGGTGATAGCGGCGGTGAACGGTGAACGGTAAACCGTGAACCGGGCTGCGCCGGTGAATGGAGATCTCCCGTTCACTGTTTACCGTTTACCATTTACCGTTGAAGGCGGGGGCGGATCGGGCCTGGTGGTCTGGCCGGTCTTCAAAACCGCGATGGAGGCGCCTCCGGCGGCTCCGGTGGGTTCGATTCCCACACGCTCCCGCCACCCCTGCCACCTCCTGCGGGCTGGTCTCATTTCATTTCTGATCCTGTGCTGCGGCTTGGTGCCGTATCTCGGCGCACAGGCGGCCCCGCCGTCCCGCCCCGCCGTCGCGCCGGCCCAGCGTCCTGTCGCACCTCCTGATACCCTCCAGCGCCAGTCAATCAGTCCGATCAATGCGTTCTGGCGCTCGTTCCTCATCCCCGGCTGGGGTCAGGCACGGCTGAACCGGAAGGTGACGGGCGGAATCTTCGTGGCCTGGGAAGGCGTCACGCTGGGCATGAGTCTGAAGACCGGGCGGGAGCTGGCCTATCTACGGCGAACCGGTTCCGGCCGCGCCGACAGCAAGCGGCAGGAGCACGAGGACTGGCTGGTGCTGCTGGGCTTCAACCATCTGTTCGCCGGCCTCGAGGCCTACGTGTCGGCCCATCTGGCGGACTTCCCCGGTGACCTTCGAGTCGAGGCGGTTCCCGGCGGAGTTGGTGCGGCGGTGTCCCTACCAATTCGCTTGCGATGAATCAGGCTCCGATCGGCATCTTCGACTCCGGCATCGGGGGCCTCACCGTCACACGCGCCATCTACGAGCGGCTGCCGCACGAGTCCACCATCTACTTTGGCGACACTGCCCGGGTCCCCTACGGGCCCAAGTCGCCCGAGACCGTCCGGCGGTACAGTCTGGAGATTCTACACTGGCTGCTGGCCCAGGGCGTGAAGGCGGTGGTGATCGCGTGCAATACCAGCACTGCCCACGCTCTTCGTGCGCTCCAGGAGGCCACGCCGGTACCGGTTCTGGGCGTAATCAAGCCGGGAGCCAGAGCGGCCACTGAATCCGGGGGCGGTGGCCCCATCGGGGTGATTGGTACGGCGGGCACCATCGCGAGCGACGCCTACAACCGGGCCATCCAGGCGCTCGCGCCCGGCGTGCCGGTGATTCAGCGGGCCTGCCCGCTCTTCGTTCCCCTGGTGGAGGAAGGATGGTTTGAACATCCCGCGACCGAACTGGTGGCCGCGGATTATCTCCGGGAGCTGCGCGAGGCGCGCGTCCGGTCCCTGGTCCTGGGCTGCACCCATTACCCGCTGCTGAGGCCTCTGCTCCAGCGAGTGATGGGGCCGGACGTCAGGCTGATCGACAGCGGGCAGGCTACTGCCGCGGCGCTCGAGACCATACTGGTCGACCGGGCTCTTCAGGCTCCGCCGGACTCGAAGGCGCACCACCGTTTCGTCGTGAGCGACGACGAGGCGAGATTCCGGCAGGTTGGGTCGCGGTTTATCGGGGAGCGGCTGGGAAAGGCTGAGGTGGTGCCGTTAGGGTGAGCGAAGAGCTAGGGGCTGGGAGCTAGCTCCAGGCTCCCAGCGCCGCAGCTCCGCACCCGACTCCGTCGCCACCGCGTAGCGAAAGCCGTCGAACCAGGCCCCCGGATTCAGATACTGGCGCCCGGGCCCGGCTTCCTCGACCACAGCACGGTGGGTATGGCCCATGATCACGAGCCCCAGCGAGGGCTCTTCGCCCAGCACGCGCTCGGCCCACTCTCGCTGGCGCGCCGCTGCGGTGGTCAAGGTGGCTTCGTCGTGGGTATGGTCGCCAAGAGCCGGACTGAGGAGATCTACTATGCGGAACCCGAGCTCAGGGTGCAGGATTCGGTAAACGGCCGCCGTCGCTGGGTGCTGGATGAGCCTGTGTATGAGCTTCGCCTGCCAGCGGGTGTCGGTCAGCCCGTCCCCGTGAATGGCCATTACCTTGCGGCGTCCGATCTCGAAGGTTGCCTGGAGCGGGTGGAACCGCAGATTCAGGTCCCGCTCCCAGAACTGGTTGTCCCACCGGTCATGGTTTCCCCCCACCATTACTATTGGCAGGAGACGCCGGAGCCTGGCGAGCGCGGCGGCAACGTGAAAACCACGCCGGGGAATGACGCGGGAGTAGGTGAACCAGAAGTCGAAGAGATCGCCGTTGATCAGCAGGCAGTCGCCCAGGGAGGGCACGGCGTCCAGAAACTCGAGCAGCGCCGCCTCGGTAGCAGGCGCAGCTACTCCGAGGTGAGCATCGGACACGATGACGAGGGTGTGGCCCAGCACGGCGCCAAAGATGGGCCTCCCCCTCCGTGATCGCAACCGCGGACGAGGGCCGTGTCACCCCGGACGTTCCGAGCGTCTACAACCCCATGAGGCCTAAATGGCGACCGAGCGCTCCCCCATCTCGGAGACACTGGTCCGGGTCAACTATTCTGAGACCGACCAGATGCGCGTGGTCTACCACGCCCGCTATCTGGTGTGGCTCGATGTGGCCCGAACAGAGCATCTCCGCCGCAGCGGCATGAGCTATCAGGAGCTCGAGACCTCCGGGCTGCGGCTGGCCGTCAGCGAGGTGGCCGTGCGTTATCGGCAGCCGGCTCGTTACGACGATCCAATCCGGATCCGCTGCTGGGTTAGAGAAGTGGCCTCCAGACGGGTCGACTTCGGCTACGCCATCGAACATGCCGACGACGGCCGCCTGCTGGCTACCGCTTCGACGAGCCTCCTTTCACTCGACTCCTCGATGGCGCTGACCCGGCTGCCGGAGCGGGTCCGTCAGGCACTCCAGCCCATTCCGGACCCGGTCAAGTTGGGATGAGACTTCTCGCAGTTGTCTGTGCCGGGCTCCTGCTCCCGGCCGTCGCCCGGGCGCAAGGTGATTTGGTGGTCGAGCAGCTCGCGCCCGTCCTCGCCGCTGAGGATGCCCGGGAATGGCAGCCGGAGCTGTTTCAGCGAAGTCTCCTGGCGCCCGACTCGCTGGTGCGACGGGTCTCCGCTCTGGCCGCAGGCCGCATCGGCGACCCGCGCGCGACTCCGCTGCTGCTGCGCGCCCTTGATGAGTCCGACTCCACGGTGCGGGTTGCGGCCGCATTCGCCCTCGGCCTGCTGCGCGACTCCGCCGCGGTCCAGCCGCTCATGCAACGCCTGATCGACCTCCCTCCGCTCGATGCTGTCACCGCGGCGGAGGCGGTCACCGCGCTCGCCAAGATCGGCGGGCGCCGCAGCGCCGACTTCTTTGCCTCCGTGCTTCAAGGCAAGGTGGCGCTCTCTCAGGCCGATCCCGCTCCGGCCACCAACCAGATACTGCTGGAGACCTGGCGGCTCGGGCGGGACGCGCCTGCGGATGCACTGCTTCCGTTCACTTCGGATTCGGTTCAAGCCAAACGCTGGCGTGCCGTGTTCTCGCTCGGCCGCCTGCGAGTTCCGGCGGCGGTCAATCCGCTGATCGCAGCCCTGCGCGACAATGATCCGGCCACCCGGGCGGTGGCTGCCCGGGCACTCATCCGAAGCTATGTCGAGGCCTCCAAACTCGATCCGACGACGATCGGCGGCGTGCTGCTCAGGGCCGTGGACGATCAGGATCCCGGCGTCAGGATCAACGCGCTTCGCTCCCTGGGTACCTATCGCGACTCCACGTTCGTGCCCAAGATCGCTTGGAGAGTGGACGATCCGGTGGCGAACGTCCGGGTGCAGGCTGCGACCACACTGGGCGAGCTCGGCGGTTCGGCCGCGGCCGCGGCCCTGCAGCGGGCCATTACCGGAAAGGGAACCTTTGCCCTTCGGCGGGAGGCGCTGCTGAGTCTGGCCCGCGTCGACACCGCACGATTCGTCGGCATCGCCGCCGGGTGGCGGACTGCCAAGGACTGGCGGGATCGCGCCACCGCCGCCGAAGGCTGGGCACTCGCGGGAGCCGCAGGTACCCCGTGGTTCAGCTTCGATCGGGATGGTCGCGTAGTGGCAGCCGGGCTGCAGGCCTGGGCCAGCGAGATTGAGGGCCCCGACCGACGTCTGATCGAGACGGGCCGGCGGCTGCTCACCCACGCCGATGCGGGAGTCCGGAGCGTTGCCGCCGACATCGTGTCCCGGGCGGCCGATCCATCCGACCTGCCGGCGCTGACGGCCATGTACGGCCGGACGGCTCGCGACTCTTTCCCCGACGCCGCCATTTCGGCACTCAAGGCTGTTGCGGCCATTGGCGCAACCGGATCCTCGGCGCAGGCACGGATCGATCGCGAGTTTCTCGGCGCGGTACCCCGGCCGGCCAACTATCTCCTGCGCCGATGGGCGGAAGCGAACTGGCCCGAGGCAGCCGCACGGTGGGGTCCCGCATCGCCAATCGAAACCGGCCGCTCACTGCAGGACTATCGAGACCTGGTTCGCCGGTTCATCGTAGCCCCTGATTCAGTGGCACGACCCCACGTGTTCATCGAGACGGATCAGCGCGGGATTCTCGAAGTGGAGCTCTTCGGTCCGGAGGCGCCCCTCACCGTGGCCAACTTCCTTCGATTGGTCGATCGACGCTTTTTCGACGGCAACCGCTGGCACCGGGTAGTGCCCAACTTCGTGGTCCAGGATGGGGACCCCCGAGGAGACGGATTCGGCGGCCCTGGAGGCGCCATCCGGGACGAGATCAACCGCATGAGGTACGACATCAAGCCGATGCTGGGTATGGCCCTGTCGGGGCCGGACACAGGCGCGAGCCAATGGTTCATCACCCTGAGCCCGCAGCCCCATCTGGATGGCATCTACACCGTGTTTGGCCGGGCGCTAGGGAACACCAGCGCGCTGACCCGTATTACCCAGGGCGACCTGATTCGGACGGTCAGGAGATGAGGGTGCAGGCAGAGAGGACGGAGAGGGCGCTCAGGCGAGCGGTGGCGAGGTGTGTTTTTTCCTTGTCCGTCCTTT
>DATBSM010000300.1:0-6603 GCA_036559785.1 Gemmatimonadales bacterium | reverse complement strand
TGAAACGTGAAGAAAGCTTCATGAAGGCTTCCGGAGGACCTTAACCACTATTCCCCAGATTGCGGCGCATGAAGATCCTCGTGGTGGAAGACGACCGGAAGGTCGCCGGGTTTATCGAGCAGGGGTTGAAGGAAGAAGGCTACATCGTGGACGTGGCCCCTGATGGCGACGAGGCCACTCTGCTGGCCCACGTCTACGATTATGACGTCATCCTCCTCGACATCGTGCTTCCCAAGAAGAATGGATTCCAGGTGGCCACCGAGCTCCGGCGGGAAGGCCGAACCACTCCTATCCTCATGTTAACCTCGCGAGACGGGGTGGAGGACGTAGTACGTGGCCTCGACGCGGGAGCGGACGATTACCTGGCGAAGCCGTTCGAGTTCGACGAGCTGCTGGCGCGGGTCAGGGCTCTGCACCGCCGTGGAGGGGCCGAGCGTCTGGACGTGCTGCGCTACCCTCCCATCACGCTCGACCGCCTGCGCCATGTAGCGATGATCAACGATAAGCGGCTGGATCTGACGCCCAAGGAATTTCAGCTGCTGGAGTATTTCCTCCTCCATCCGGAGGAGGTTGTCCGCCGTACCACGCTCCTGGAGAAGGTATGGGACATGCACTTCGATCCGGAGAGCAATGTCGTGGACGTCCATGTGGGCAACCTGCGCCGGAAGCTCAGCGAGGCAGCCAAGGAGCAGCTCCTGACCACGGTTCGGGGCGTGGGGTTCAGCCTCGGCCGCGGCGGGGAAACGGCGGAGATCTCACCCGCGGTTTAGTCCACGGTTTGCGGGGCCGTTTCTACTTCCTTCCGGCCGGCGCTCTCCTCTTCATTCTAAGCGGGCTGCTCGTACATGTACTGGGGCGGACCGGCCCTGCTGCAGTGCTGTGGAGCGTGGGGCTGGCCCTCACCGGCGCGCCGGTGGTGTGGCGGACCCTCCGCGGCGTCGTCCGGGGACGTTTTGCCGCGGACCTCGTCGCCATGCTCGCCATTGTCACCGCCTTGATCCTTCGGGAGCCGCTGGCTGGCCTCATCGTGGTGCTCATGCAGACCGGCGGCGAGGCACTCGAGCGGTACGCCCAGGGGCGGGCTTCGGAGGCGGTCCGGGAGCTGGAAGCAGCGGCCCCGCGTATTGCTCATCGGATGGCGGACGGTGCCGTGGACGATGTGCCGGCCGAAACGGTCCTGGTGGGCGACACTCTCCTGCTCCGACCGGGGGAGCTCCTGGCCTGCGACGCGGTCGTGCTGGAGGGCCGATCCCATGTAGACGCGTCTCGGCTCACGGGAGAGCCCGTGCCGGTGAGCGCTTATGCCGGAGTGCGGCTGCTCAGCGGCAGTCTCAATCTCGAGGGCCCGCTCACGGTTCGCGCGACGGCCCCCGCCAGCGAGAGCCAGTACGCCCGGATCGTGGAGCTGGTCCGCACTGCCCAGGGGAGCAAGTCGCCGCTCCAGCGCTTGGCCGACCGCTATGCCGTCTGGTTCACCCCGCTGACCCTCGCCGTCTGTGCCGGAGCCTATCTCCTGTCCGGCGACCCCACCCGGGTGCTCGCCGTATTGGTCGTAGCAACGCCGTGTCCGCTTATTCTCGCCACTCCAGTGGCAGTTGTCGGCGGCATCAATCGCGCGGCCCGGCGGGGGATCATCTTCCGGAACGGCACTGCTCTCGAGCAGCTCGGCCAGATCCGCGTTGCCATCTTTGATAAGACCGGAACGCTGACGATCGGGCGGCCCAAGGTTGCGCGCGTGCTCGCGGTGGCGGAGTTCGGGGAGAATGAGCTGCTCCGGTTAGCCGGCAGCGTGGAGCACGGGTCCGGCCATCTGCTCGCCCGTACTCTGGTCCAGGAAACGGTCGAGCGCGGGATCTTTCTCCCCCCAGGGATGCACATCACCGAGGCGCCAGGCCAGGGGGTGAGTGGTGAGGTGGAAGGCCACTACGTGACGGTGGGTGGCTGGTCATTCGTGGTGGGTCTCCATCCTGAGGCCGAGCCGGGGCTCCGCGGCTTGCTGGCCCAGACACGAGGCGCGGAGCTCAGGGCGTATGTGGCCGTGGATGGGCGGGGAGCCGGATTGATCGAGTACGCTGACCGGTTGCGTCCGGAGCTCACCGGCTTCGTCTCGCAGCTCCGCCGGCTGGGCGTCACGAGGATCGTTCTACTTTCCGGCGACGATCAGGCGAACGCGACGGCAGTGGCCGACGCGGTGGGTATCGAGGAGGCGCATGGTGACCTGTTGCCGGAGGAGAAGGTCGCGTGGGTGAGTCGCCTCATGAAAGCAGGGGAGCGGGTGCTGATGGTGGGCGACGGTACCAATGATGCGCCGGCACTCAGTACCGCAACCGTCGGGATCGCGCTTGCCGCCGGGGGAGGCGGGATCAGCGCGGAGGCCGCGGATGCAGTGATCCTGGCGGATGACCCGACCCGTGTCGCCGAGGCTATACAGATCAGCCGCCGCACTCTTCATCTTGCCCGGCAGAGCATCTGGACCGGGCTGGGGTTGAGCGGCGCAGCGATGGTCGTGGCGAGCCTGGGATACATTCCGCCGATTGTCGGCGCGCTGTTGCAGGAAGGGATCGATGTGGCGGTCATAGTGAATGCCTTGCGAGCGGCCTTTCCCCCGCGGCACATAGCCTGATGCAATACGCGGGTGGGGAGCTCGGGGCCGACGAGCTCGCAGAGTAGCTCGCGCGTGAAACTTCAGGACTCTCCTTCGACGAAAGCGGGGTGAGAGGATCTTCATCCTCGCTTCATCGCCGGCACACATCTCCTCGCATAGGTTCGCCTTACTCTTGATGTGAGAGACATATGCTTCAGCACACCACCCAATACGGCATCAGCACCACCGTCCCCCTGTCATTCGACCAAGCCCTGGCACGGACCCGGGAGGCCCTCGCGGCTGAAGGGTTCGGGGTCCTGACCGAGATCGACGTGACCGCTACGCTGCGGACGAAGCTGGGCGTCGCATTCCGGCCTTACATCATCCTCGGCGCCTGCAACCCGCCCCTGGCCCACCGCGCCCTCCAGGCCGAGCTGGACATCGGGCTACTGCTGCCCTGTAACGTCGTGGTCTACGCGACGGACGATCCGGCACGCACGGTGATCGCAGCGCTCGATCCGGTCGAGGCGTTAAGTCTGAGTGGCAATGAGGCCGTCGGTCCGATAGCGGAAGAAGTCAGGGGCCGGCTCCGGCGGGTCGTCGCGAGCGTTGACGGGCCAGGAGTCCGAGAGGCAGTTCGCCGATAACAGGCTTTTCCATCAACATCGAGGTCCACCGTGAACAACAAGCGTCGTCTTAGTGCCGAAGAGGCCCTGAAAGTAGGCACCGGGATCGGAATCGATTGGGGGAGCGTCGAACTGGAACAATTCCGCCGGGGTCTCGAGGTGGAATTGGAGCATGGGGCGCGGGACCCGGAGACCAACGTCACCAATGATGACCTTGGCCTCACGGGCAAGATTGCCTGGGCGCATCTCAAGGAATTTCCCGACTACTATACGCGCCTGGACAAGCTCGAGGCCGAAGCAGAGGCTTATTGGACGTCCCGTCGCTCAGGCTCCTGGTCGACAGTGAGAAGAAGCCCGTCTAACAGGCCGTAGATCACGCCGAGCCAAACCAGTGACCAGGCGAGTTCCAGGCCCGAGAGTTCCGGCGAGCGGGGTTGCTGGACGACCGTAAAGGCGAGCAGCGCGCCTATGCAGTCCAACGACGATGCCCTGCCCGCCGAGGCCGCCGCAGTGCGTGCCGGTACGCCTCACGATGGTGCCGAAGCCCGCGGCGCAGAGCAGCAGAATCCAGACGGCGGCTTTCACCGCTCGAACCGATGACACGAACCTCGTTGCGCTCAACCCAGCAGCACGCTATCCACGGAGCGGCGAGGCGTGTGCCGCCTTGCCGGCCGCACGGGGTACCCAATCCGGAACACCTGCTCCGGGACCCAGCCAGGCTCAGCGATGACCTGCGCCAGCTCCGCCCGAAGCGACGGGATCTCCAGAGCCTGGCTCATTGGCTGGAGTGCGATACCTATCCGGGTCGCATGCAGCCAAAGGCGCTCCAGCGCCTGGCCGGTCCAGACCTGGGAAGTCCGGTCGTCGGTCCGAGCGCTGATCAGTCCGATCAAGGGAGCGCTCGACAGCATGGCGGCGTTCCGCTTTCCTACCGCCCGGCCCAGGTTCATCCCGGATACCACCAGCCCCTCGAGCCGGGCCAAGAGAGCCGGGGCGCCGAAGACCCCTTGGCCTACCCAGTGACCCAATTCCTTCCGGAACGCAGGGTCGGCGAATTCCATTTCGTCAGCCTGCAGATTCAACTCCCTCACACGCAACCGGAGCACGGGATTGTCGGACAGATCCACCCGTAATCCCAGGGTGCCGCAGCAGTGCAGCAGGTGCTGGCGCACTTCCTCCGCCACCGGCTCATCGCGATACGGTCCGTGCTGCGTGTGACGGGCAGTGATGCTTGCGAGAGTGATGCCAGCGCGAGAGCTCGAGGGTGTGCCACCCGAACGGAAGCTGACGATTGCAGCCAGCTCCTCATTCGTCGACTGCGGGAAGTAGCGCACCTCATGGCGGAACGCGAATTGTTGGCTGGCGACGAGGAGATTCTCAAGCGCGCACCCAAGGCTGATGTAGAGCTCTCGGCGCCCGGCGTCCGCTACCGGCTGACAGCGAGTGAGGTCAGCAAAGATGCCGATCGTGTTCTCTCCGATCGAAAAGCACCACGGCTGGGTGTTCTTGGCGGAGGGGGCTAGAACCGCATACTGGAGCAGGAATTTGAGCTGCACCTGGATTGGAAAGTCCGACGGGAAATCCTCTGGGGAGACCTCCCAGGGCAGGCACTTGCTCGATGTAGACATGGTCCACCTTATTGGATGGCGGTTGGATCAAGTATGCCTTCGACTTTCCGAACCAGGGCTGAAGCGGGTGTGAATGTCTCTTCACAGTGGGAGAGCTCAGGGGGTTATCGGGCCTGCTCGCAAGGCTTGATCGAGCTCCCGATCGTGACCGTAAATATCGCTGTAGAACCAGACATCGCCGTTCGGGGCCGCTACCGCGGTGGTGTAGAAGACGATCACCGGTAAGGAACGAGTGAGCCACGCCCGAGTGGTACTGCTGGTTTCTTGGGCAGCCGCAATGCGTTCGCGGGTCCAGCGCGGCTGGTCCCGCAGGACCCAGAGCGCGAGAGCTGTGAGGTAAAGCCATCCTGGGCTGCTGCATCGCCCGGCGCGGACATCTCCGCGACGATGAGCATGGCAAGGCAGATCCTTCCGACCGAGGACTTCCGGTCACGAAAGCGGCTACAGTTGGCCAGTGGCCACCGCCCGCACGATATCGGTCGTTGACAGCACCCCCAAGACCCGCTCACCCTCGACGACGAACAGCCGGTGAACGTCGGCATACAGCAATTCCTGCGCGGCTTCCTTCACTGTGGCGTCCGGCCCAATCGTCAGGGGCCGCGGGGTCATGAGGTCCTGCACCAACGTCCGCTCGAACAGCGCCGCGCGCGCTTCTTCGTCCTCCACCTCTTCTTCCGAAGCCAGGATGTCGGTCGTGGAGATCACACCGACCAGGCGACCGGCCCCGTCCACCACTGCCAGCCCCGTGATATGCGACTCGGCCAGGCTGACCACCGCGTCGTTCACGACCACGTCGGGCCGAACGGTCTGTACGTTGGTCTGCATCAGCTCGGACACTTTCATAGGGCTCCGCTCTGAAAGAGGATGCCTGCAAGCTGCCGACTCCGCGCTGAACCAAAGATGAACCCTAGATGAAGGCTTCTTCCCGATCGTGCCCGCCACGTGCGGCTTGGGGAAATGCCACCGATACGGCCCGCCCGCCGGCCGGGCCCGACGCCACCGATCACGGTCAGCATCAACCGTGATCAGGCGCGCTGGGAGCGGGGTCCCATCGGCCCCTTATCCGAAGGCTCTTCACTGCCTGCCCCACCACTGCCGGCACCAGCGCGAATCCCAGCACGACCAACCAGTCCTCTCTGGTGAGGGGGGGTAAGGCCGAGCACTTGGGCAAGCGGCTCCAGAGCCGTCGGGGGTGGTCGAACGGGTCCGGAATTTCATGAAGCAACCTTCATAGTTCTTCCATGCCGCCTTCACCAGACCGGGAATAGACTCGATTATCGGTAAATGAAAACCCTACCCATTCAGAAGAGGATTCCGTGCCCGACAGCAAGAACGCTGCCCCAGCCACCGGTCGTCGTGATTTCGTCCGCAGGGGCGCCGCCGCCGCCTTGGTGTTGCCAGCCATCGTGTCCGGGCTTGGCGCGTGCACCGAGACCAAGGCTGCGAATCGGGACTCGAGCGCACCGGACTCTCTTCCACCGGGCCAGAACCCCGCTCTCGCCCGCCGGGCCCAAGCTGATGCCATGGATGCCATGCACGAGAAGGGCATCAAAGCCTTTCCGGCCAAGACGGAGGGTAAGGGTAACCAGCTCTTTCAGCCCCGAATCGAGAAGGGCGTCAAGGTCTACGACCTCACCTGCGAGGAGATCCAGTGGGAGGTCGAGCCCGGACGGCGGGCCAAGGCGTGGGCCTATAATGGTCAGGTACCCGGACCACAGATCCGGGTGCGTGAAGGCGACCGGGTGCGAGTAAATCTCACCAACAA
>DATBSM010000299.1:0-4552 GCA_036559785.1 Gemmatimonadales bacterium | reverse complement strand
TGCTTGGGGTCACGTCCGCTTCGTGACCTGACGTACAGCCCAGGCCGGCCTTCCGAGACAATATTGAAACACCATCCCCCACACCCTCTCGGGAGACGAGCCATGGAGTTGAGCGACAGGATCCGTCGTTGGACCGGTTGGTTGTGTCTGGGCCTGGTGGCGACCATGGCCTTCATGGGGTATCTCTTCTGGAACATCCGCTTCGCGCCACTTGCGGCGGGCTTCGCCATCCTGGCGGCCGTCTGCCTGGTCGAACGCGGCCAGGAACCGATGAGGACTAATGGCATTCACCCGAGAAGGGATTCGGGAGTCAGTCGAGCGAGCGGGTGACGCGCACTGGCAAGCCCTGATCCGCCACCACGAGGATGCTTACCCTGCGAGCCGTCCCACTCCCGGGGACGTGGCCAAAGGTGAGGCGGAACGGCTGAACGCCCTGGGCCTCGGTGACGCTCCCGATCTCAAGCTGGTCGAGTCCCGGGTCGAACGGCTTCCCTCCAGTCTCCGCATCACCCACGTTTTCGACTACACCCCGCTTGGCATCCGGCTCCTTACGGAGCCGTATACCGGTTACGACTGACCTGTCTCGCTCGCCAGCTCTCCCCGGCAGTAGCTAAGTTCCCCGCGATGCCCGGGTTCACTTTCCATTTGATTCCTCATACCCACTGGGACCGGGAGTGGTATCTCCCGGAGAGCACCTTTCTGACCCGGCTCGTCCCCACCCTGGACGATCTGCTCGCCCGGCTCAACTCCGATCCCGCCGCCACGTTTCTTCTCGACGGCCAAACCATCCTGGTGGAGGATTACCTCCGCGTTCGTCCCGATCGGGAGCAGGCGGTCAGCGAGCTGGTGCGCGCCGGACGCCTCCAGGTGGGGCCCTGGTATGTGCTGGCCGATGAGCTGGTTCCTTCCGGCGAGTCGCTGGTCCGGAATCTCCTGGCCGGCCAGGCCGACAGCAAACGCCTCGGCGGCCGCGCGGAGGTGTTGTACTCGCCCGACGCCTTCGGCCATCCCGCCTCATGGCCCACTCTCGCCGCCGAGTTCGGAATGCGGTACGGTGTGATCTGGCGTGGTCTGGGTGGGGAGCCGGGGCAGGAGCGGGATCTCTATCGCTGGCGCGGCCCCGACGGCCGCGAGGTCCTGGTCTACCACCTGCCGCCGGACGGGTATGAGGTTGGCGCCGGATTGCCCGCCGACGTCGAGCGGCTGCCCCTCGCCTGGAATCGGGTGCGTTCCACGCTGGTGTCGCGAGCCTCCACCCGGCACATCCCCGTCTTCATCGGCGCCGACCACCACTCGGCCCATCCCGCGCTGAGCCGGCTTCGCGCGCTGCTGGAGCAGATCGAGTCGGACAGCGAATTCCGGATCTCGAAGCTCCAGGATTTCTTCGCCGCGGCGGCGCCCGAGGCCGTGGGCCCGCCGGTCATCAGCGGCGAGCTGCGCTGGTCGTACGGTTACACCTGGACCCTTCAGGGCGTCCATGCCACGCGAGCCCCGCTCAAGCGACGACACGCCATCACCGAACTGGCTCTATCACGGGTCGCGGAGCCGCTCGCCGCGCTGGCGCTCGCCACCAGGGGTGGTGATCGCCGCGCGCTGCTCGGCTATGCCTGGCGAGCTCTTCTCCAAAGTCAGTTTCACGATTCGATCGCCGGCACCACCAGCGATCCGGTGGCTCGCCGGGTAGAGCTCCGGCTGGACGACGTTCGGACTATGGCGTCCGAGATTTCCCGCACCAGCCTGGACGAGCTGGCCGGCAATATCCCCGACCGGGCCCGTGCGAAGCCCGAGGGCACCGCGCCCCGGCTGGTGCTGTGGAATCCGGTCCCGAGGCGGAGGCGATCCGTGGTCGTGGCCGACGTCAGCTGGTTCAGGCGGGATGTGCTGATCGGGCCGCCCGGCGATCGCCTGTCCCGTGTGGGGCCGGGATACCATCCCTTCCATCTCCTCGGCTCTTCCGGTGAGGTGCCGGTGCAGCCGCTCGGCCGGCGCGGCGGCCAGGAGCGGCTCGACGCGCCGCACCACTATCCGGACCAGGATGAGGTGGACTGGAGCCGGGTCGCCTTTCGTGCCCCCGAGATGGGTGGGCTCGGCGTCGCGGCGCTCGAGACCGGCGAGCACCACTCCGCCCATCTCACCGGCACTGCCTGGCAGAAGGGACGCGCGCTCGGCAACGAATTTCTGGAGGTCAGGATCGCACCGAACGGATCCCTGCAGCTGAGTGATCGCCGTAACCAGCAGCGCTTTCGCGATCTATTTCTACTGGAGTCGAGTGGTGACGTGGGAGACAGCTACAGCTACTGCCCGCCCACGCGCGACCGGATAAACCGGGTGAGGGGATCGGTCCGGGTGCGTCCGCTCGCCAACGGTCCGCTGGTGGCGGCACTGGAGGCTCGCTGGCGGCTGGCGGCGGGACGGGGGATTCGGGGCGAGCGGTCCGGAACCATCGGTGTCCGGCTCATCGTCACCCTGTATGCCGGCTGCCCCTCGGTGCGCTGTACGCTCGAGGTCGAGAACCGCGCCTCCAATCATCGGCTCCGGCTCCGCACCAGCACCGGATTGGCAGGGGGGAGCGCGACGGCGGGGGATCATTTCGGAGTGACCCAGCGGCCAGCAGTCAGCTCCAACCCTCGCGCGTACCCGCGCGAGGCGCCGGTCGCGACGGCCCCCGCGCACCGGTTCGTGGCGCGGGCCTCGGGACCGAGGGGGCTCGCGATCTTTGCCCCCGGCTTTTTCGAGTACGAGCTCGAACGCAGGGGAGACCTGCTGGTCACCGTCCTGCGCTCGGTGGGAGAGCTGTCTCGCGGCGATCTACCCACCCGCCCCGGTCACGCCGGGTGGCCGGTGGCAACGCCGCTGGCCCAGTGCCACGGTGTCGAGCGGCTTCAGCTGGCGTGTGCCCCCGTGACCGAGACCGAGCTGGAAGGCGGCACCGCGCTACCCGAGCTCTGGGAAGACATCTTCCTTCCGGTTCGCGGCGTGTGGCTGCGCCAGGCCTCGCCGCTCTCGCCGGTGCCGATCGACGTGCGGCTGGAAGGCTACGGCCTGGTGTTCTCCGGGCTGAAGCCGGCCGAGCTGGGAGAGGCGATGGTGCTCCGCTGCTACAACGCGACCGCCCGGCCCACCGCGGGTCTCTGGCACCTGGGCGAACCGGTGAGCAGTGCGCAGCGGGCCCGTGCCGACGAGAGCCCGCTGCACGACATCAGGCTTGGAGAAGGCGGCCGAATCGTGCCCTTTCACGCCGCGGCACACGAGATCGTCACGATAATGGTGGCACTCGCCCCATCCGGCTAACTTTGCGCATGCTCGAGCTGCCATCGCTGCCTTGCTATCCCTGTCCCCATAGCTCGTCCTGTTGTGCTTACGGCGTCACCCTCAGTGAGGATGAGGCCGGGGCGATCACGGCGATCCATGGCGGGAACACGGTCTATCGCACCCGCTGGGGTGAGTGGCGCACGAGGGTGAAGGGCGGACGATGCGTGTTGCTTCGGGACAACGTCTGCACCATTCACGCGGCGTCGTACTACCCGGCGGTGTGCCGGGGGTTTCCCTGGACCGACGCCGAGACCGGCGGACCGTACGAATACGATCGGACGATTTGTCCCGAGTTCGTGATCCGGCCGGAGCTGGTGCAGCTACACCGGGCGTAAAAGAGCGTGAGCGGGGAAGAAAAGGCGTGAGCGGGGTCCTCCGCTGCGTTCAGGATGAGAATTCTTTACTGTTCCCTTTGTGCATAGGAAATCCAATGAACGTGCTTTCCCGCTCACCGCTCACGCTCTTTCTTTTCCCGCTCACGCTTTCTCTATTAACCGCCATGCCTTCTCCCGCCCGTGCTCAGTCCCCGGATAAGGCACTCGAGCGCGCCAGGAAGCTCCTGCGCTCGACGCCGCTCATCGACGGACACAACGACCTTCCCTGGACCATCAGAGAGTCCGAGAAGGCGCCGCGGGACGTGGCGGCCTATGATCTCCGGACCACGACTACCGGGCACACCGATCTGGGCCGGCTGGCCCAGGGCCAGGTGGGTGCGCAGTTCTGGTCGATCTACATCCCGGGCGAGATCAAGGACAGCGGGTATGCCAAGGTGCAGCTGGAGGAGTTCGACATCGCCCGCCGGCTGATCGCGCGCTATCCCGATCGCATGGCGCTGGCGCTGACGGCCTCCGACATCGAGGGGAACTTCAAGCGGCACAAGGTCGCGTCACTCCTGGGCATGGAAGGCGGCCATGCCATCGAGAACTCGCTCGGCGCGCTCCGCTCCTATTACGATCTCGGCGCCCGCTATATGACCCTCACCCACAACGTGACGCTCGACTGGGCCGACGCGGCACTGGACTCCACCCGCCACAACGGACTCACCGAATTCGGCCGCGAGGTGGTGCGGGAGATGAACCGGCTCGGCATGCTGGTGGACCTTTCCCACGTGTCGCCCGCCACCATGAGCGATGTGCTCGACGTGGCCGAGGCGCCGGTCATCTTTTCTCACTCCGCCGCCCGGGCGCTCACCGATCATCCGCGGAACGTCCCCGACTCGATCCTGGCCCGGCTGGCCAAG
>DATBSM010000298.1:0-5721 GCA_036559785.1 Gemmatimonadales bacterium | reverse complement strand
CCACCCTGGAGCTCACCAGCCGGCTGAGCCGAGTGGCGGCGGCTCAGGCCCGCTGGCAGGGAGTCGAGGTGCGAATCACCGGGCTGATCGTCTTCGGTCCGGACTCAATTGACTAGCGGGGTGAGTTCGAGCGGCTGGCAGAGCCTTCCCCGCTCCGAAACTCGAAATGGGTAGGGTCGAGCACTCGTTGGGGCAGCTCCTCGTCGGACACCCCCTCGCGCAGCAGCCGGGTGATGAGCTTCTCCGCCAGCCCCGCGGCACTGAACCAGACGCCCGATTCGATACCGACATACTTGTCGGCAAACTCAGGCCGGAGCCGTGCCTCCCGAACAACCGCCTGCGAGGAGTGCCCTCCGCTTACGGCTCCAGCGTCGGGCCGAAGGGACGCGGGTCTGGATCGACCCACCCCTCCATCGTCAGATGCCATATCTTCCACGCCTCCTCGACGGCAGCTTGCCGGGTGTCATGCCCAGCGGTCGGATCCCGCCGGCCACTGTAGATGATCGCTGCCATGATGGCTACGAGCTCTGACGGTTGCACGGGAATTACCTGGTTGGAAACCTCGGAGATTACGGGCCACCGGGCGCCAGCGCAAGCGGGTCCTACCTGAGTAATTTCACCCGATGCCGAGCCTCCGCACCGTTCTCTTCGATCTAGATGGCACCCTGATCGACTCCATTCGCCTCATTCTCGACAGCTACCACCACACGCTGGCGCAGCACGGGATACCGGCCCGCACCGATGAGGAGTGGCTCAAGGGGGTAGGCACGCCGCTGACCGTCCAGCTGGCCGAGTGGCGGGATGAGCTCACGACAATCGAAGCCATGATCGCCACCTACCGGGAGTACAACCTCAAACATCACGACCGCATGGTCACAGTCTACCCCGGTGTCCTGAACGCCGTGCGGGAGATCAAGGCGGCCGGCCTCCAGACCGGGCTGGTCACCAGCAAGAACCGCCAGGGTGCGCTGCGCGGCCTGACGCTGGTCGGGCTGGAGGCGCTGATGGATGTCCTGGTCTGCGCCGACGAGGTGACCAACCCCAAACCGCACCCCGAGCCGGTCGAGAAGGCAGTCTCCCTGCTCGGCGCCGACCCGGCAACCACGGTGTATGTGGGCGACAGCGTGCACGACATGCAGTCCGGCCGTGCTGCGGGTGTCCGCACCGCCGCCGCGCTCTGGGGCCCGTTTGGAAAGGTCCACCTGGAACAGTCGAAGCCGGACTACTGGCTGGAGACGCCCGGGGATCTGGTGACGCTTCTAAGAAAAGCGTGAGCGGGAAGAAAACTGCGTGAGCGGTGAGCGGGAACAGCAGATAACCGATGAGTGATTCCGAGCTACGCCCCGGCGGTTACCACGGCGTGTTGCTTTTCCCGCTTACGTTGTTCTTTCCCCGCTTACCGCTCACGCGTTCCCGCTCCTTCCAGCACTTCCCGCAGCCGCTGCATGAGCAGCTCGACCGTAAATGGCTTCTCCACGTATGCGGTGTCTTTCCGCACCACCCCGTTGCTCGTCATGGCCTTGTCGGCGTATCCCGACATGAACACCACTGGAAGCTCCGGACGGCTCGCGCGCAGGCGCTCGACCAGCTCGTGCCCACTCATGCCCGGCATGATGAGGTCGGTGAGCACCAGGTCGATGCCGTGCTGCTCGCCCTCGTAGATCTCGAGCGCGTCGGTGCCGTTCCGGGCTTCGATGACGGTGTAGCCGTGCCATTCGAGCAGCCTGCGCACCGACTCGCGAACGGGCGCCTCATCCTCGACCAGGAGCAGGGTCTCCTTCCCGGCCACGACCGATGGCTTCTCC
Source organism: Gemmatimonadales bacterium (assembly GCA_036559785.1). GTDB lineage: Bacteria > Gemmatimonadota > Gemmatimonadetes > Gemmatimonadales > GWC2-71-9 > CAVVWJ01. The sequence goes on along the minus strand of DATBSM010000298.1, from coordinate 3,916 downwards.
GGCTCCGGCGTCTCCATCCCCAGATGGGGGGGGAAGTGAATACCAAATGTGGCCCCCTCGCCCGGGGCGCTGTCGACCGTGATATTCCCCCCGCTTTGCTCCACGATCCCATACGCGGTGGAGAGGCCGAGTCCGATCCCGCTCCCAGGCGGCTTGGTGGTGAAGAAGGGCTCGAAGATTCGACTCATGGTGGCGGCATCCATCCCGATACCGGTGTCGCTGACCCAGAGTGAGACGTATCCCTTACCGGCGCTGCCCGGACCCGATCGGCCCTCTCTCCAGTTGGCACTGCTGATCCTTATGCGGCCTCCCTCGGGCATGGACTCTCTGGCGTTCACCACCAGGTTGACCAGCACCTGCTCCAGCCGGTCCGGATCCACCAGCACTTTGCCGAGCGCGGGATCGAGCTCGGTCTCAACCACCACGGTGGGTCCCGCCAGACGCCCCAGCATGGGCTCCAGCTTGGTGACAAGCGTGTTCAGCGACAGGACCTTTGGCTCGAGAAGCTGACGCCGGCTGAAGGCCAGTAGCTGACGGGTCAGGTGGGCGGCCCGCTTCCCGGCATCCTTGATCTGCTCGACATCGATCCGGATCGGGTCCGCGGGCCGGAGCTCCTGGAGGATGAGGTCGCTGTAGCTCAGGATTCCGGTCAGCAGATTATTGAAGTCGTGCGCGATGCCGCCGGCCAGCCGGCCAACCGCTTCCATCTTCTGGGCTCGGTGGACCTGTTCCTCCAGGTGGGCGCGGGTGGCCTCCGCGGCCTTGGCCTCGGTCACGTCCTGGCTGACGTTGACCGCCCCGACGATCTCGCCGCTTTCATCCAGCAACGGGGTAGCCGAGTTGCGGATCGTCTTTTGTTGCCCGTCGGCGGTCTGGATCGTCACTTCCTCGTCAGCCGAGAACTCGCCCCCGATGGCGCGCAGTGCTCCCCAGTCCTCTGGACGAACCGGCTCACCGGTGTCCGCCCACCAGCCCCGATGCGCGGCAACCTCCGGGACGTCCTGGTCAGCTCCAACGCCCCAGAGCTGGCGGTCGGAGGCATTCGCCACCACGATGCGCCCCTGCTTGTCTACCACGGATACGCCGACCTGCAGGGCATCGAGGACCTGCTGCAGCTGGCGGTCGGCCCGGTGAGCGTTGGAGAGACCCGAATTGGCGCTGATCACCCTGACCGCGGCTCCCCTCTCATCGCGCGAGATGTGGGCCCGATCCTGGACCACGGCAAACGTCCCGTCCGCCCGGCGGAAGCGGTATTCCTCGGTCCAAGCCTCACTGCCCTGGGTGACGGCCGTGTCGAGGCTCGCCAGGACGCGCTCCCGGTCGTCGGGGTGGATTCGCTCATACCACCACGCCGCGGTATCGCCCAGTTGAGCTCGCTGGTAATCGAGCGGTGGGTCGGTTCCATCGTCCCAGATCAGCCGATCGGTCACCAGATCCCAATCCCATACTGTCTCCTTCGAGGCCTTGGCAAGGAGACGGTAACGCTCTCGGCCTTCCCGAAGGGCGGTCTCGGCGTGCTTACGCTCGGTGATATCCTGGATTGCCGCCAGCAGGTGGCTGGGCTGACTTTCGGGTCCGGTCAGGAGCGAGACGTTGACCAAGGTCCACACGACCTGGCCCGACGGCCGAACATACCGTTTCTCCATCGTGTAGGTCCGGCACTCTCCGGCCAGGAGCAGCCGGATGGCCTCATGGTCGGCCGACACATCGTCCGGCTGGGTTCGCGCATCGACCGAAAAGCCGATCAAATCGTCCCGTGCCACATCCAGGATGCCACACACAGCCCTGTTGACCCGGACCCAGCGGCCATCGGTCGAGATGAGCGCCATTCCGATGGCGGCGTCTTCGAAGCTGCTGTGGAACTGCTCCTCGCTCTCCCGCCGTCCATGCTCGGCCTGCCGCCGCTCGGTGATCTCGGTGCGCAGCTCGATCTCGGTGGCCACCGAGGCCGCCAGGTCCTGGAGGAGGGCGATGTCGCGTTCCGACCAGAGCCGGGGCGTCTTGTCGATGACGCTCAGGGCTCCGATCGTGTGACCCTCGCGGGTAACGAGTGGCACTCCGGCGTAGGCCACCCACCCGAGCTCCCGGATCACCGGATTGTGACGCAGCAGCGGGTGGCGGCGGGCATCCTCCAGCACCAGCGGCTCACCGGTAGCCACAACCTGGCCGCAGAAGGAGAACGAGATCGGATTGGACCGGCGGGAAGCCCACGGCTCGGGTAGCCCGATGGCGCTCTTGAAGAACTGATGGTCGTCGGCGACGAGTGAGATCAGCGAGACAGGGGTGCCCAGCAGACGCGCGGCCATCCGGGTAAGCCGATCGAACGCCTCCTCTGGCGGGGTGTCGAGGAGGGCGGTGCGGCGTAGGGCAGCCAGACGGTCGGGGCGCGTCAGAAAACTCAGGGTCATCTCAGGGTATATCTGCCTACGCCACCACGACTTGCTGGTTGGAGACCACCTCACGCCCGCCCAGTGAGCGGAGGCCCTTCGGTGAAGTTACGCGGCGTACAGTAGACCGCAATGTGAATAGTCTTGCACTCAAGGGCCCCCGCCTGGCTTGCCAAGTCCCTCACCGGGGCTATCTTCCCGCCGCCGAACCAGCAAAGGATCCTGATGCGCCTCCTCCCGCGCGACGAAAAATTCTTCGACCTCTTCACCTCGGTGGCCGAGCTCAGCGTCGAAGCCGCCAAGCTGCAGCTCGACCTGCTGCGTGCCGATGGATACCATCGCGGCGCCATCGTGGACGCAATCAAGCGGCTGGAGCACGAGGCCGATCAGGTCACTCATGAGGTGGTCACCCGGCTGGACCGGGTATTTATCACCCCACTCGACCGGGAAGACATCCACCTGCTGGCATCCCGACTCGACGACGTGGTAGACCTGATCGACGGAGCAGCCCATCGAGTGCAGATGTACCACGCCGGAGAGGCGCCCCAGGGCGCCATCCTCTTGGCCGACGTGGTGTACCGTGCCACGAAGGAGCTTCTGGTAGCGGTCCAGGCCCTGGAGAAGAACAAGGACAAGAACGTCCTCGACGCCTGCGCCCAGGTCAAACGGCTGGAGGAGGAAGGGGATTCGATGTACCACGAGTGGGTGGGACGCCTCTTCGACGGATCGCCGGACCCGCTGATGGTCATCAAATGGAAGGAAATCTACGACACGCTGGAGAAGACCCTCGATCATATGGAGGACGCGGGGAACGTCCTGGAGTCGATCTCCATCAAGCACGCCTGAGCATGGACACCACCGTTTTGTATGTGGTTGTCATCATCGCGGTGGCGCTGGTCTTCGATTTCATCAACGGTTTCCACGATAGCGCGAACTCCATTGCAACGGTGGTCTCGACCCGGGTCCTGAGCCCGGGCGTAGCGGTCATCTGGGCCGCATTCTTCAATTTCGTAGCGGCGTTCGTCGTGGGGACGGCCGTGGCCAAGACGATCGGCAAGGGCCTGATCGACGTCAGCGTGGTAGATCCCAATGTCATTCTGGGAGGTCTGCTCGGCGCCATCGTCTGGGATCTTGTCACCTGGTACCTGGGATTACCCAGCTCGTCTTCACACGCCCTGCTCGGGGGCTATGCTGGTGCGGCCATCGCCAAGGCCGGCTTCGGCGCCTTGATCCTGAGTGGCTGGATCCTTCCCGTAGCCTTCATCGTACTTTCTCCGCTGCTGGGAATGGCGATTGCGCTCCTCCTCACAGTCGGACTCTCCTGGCTGCTGAAGGGAGCGCCTCCCGGGCCACTCGATCGAGTCTTTCGCCGTCTCCAGTTAGTATCCGCCGGCCTGTACTCGTTGAGTCACGGAGCCAACGATGCCCAGAAGACCATGGGAATCATCGTGAGCCTCCTGGTGGCGAGCCAAGCGGCTTTTGCTAACCAGACCGGCTGGCTGCAGCACTTGTACCTTTCCTCAGCCGAC
>DATBSM010000297.1:0-4001 GCA_036559785.1 Gemmatimonadales bacterium | reverse complement strand
GGCCCGTCACCGCGGTTCAGGAGCGCCAGCTCGGACTCATCTACAGCGCGGCCTTCGGTCTCAGCTCCGTGGCGAGCGACGTTATCGAGCTGGCCCGGGGCGGCGACCGGTTGGTGGACCTGGATCCGATTCCGTTCTCGGTCACCGACATTCTGGAATCGGTGAGGGACATTGTCCAACCGATTGCGGAGGAGAAAAACCTCACTGTCCGGCTGACCGTGCCCGAGACCGACTTCCGTATCGGCCATCCGGTGGCGCTGAGCCGGGTGCTGCTCAACCTGACCACCAATGCGCTCAAGTTCACCGGTGAGGGCTTCGTTGAGGTGGCGGCCGTCCAGCGTCGGCCCGGGTCCATTGAGTTCTCGGTGCGCGACACCGGGCGCGGTATCCCGCCTCAGTCCATGGCTACACTGTTCGAGCCCTTCCGGCGACGCCAGAAGCCGGGCGAATACGCCTTCTCCGGATCGGGCCTGGGGCTCTCCATCTGTCGGAAGTTGGTGGAGGCGATGGGCTCCGTCATGCAGGTGGATACCTCCCCCGGATATGGCACCCGGTTCTACTTCGTTCTTGATCTCCCCGTCGCTGGCGAGCCGCAGTTCGGGTGACGCCGGTTCTGACGTCGCCCTTCCAACGCCCGGCCCGTCCGGATAGATTTTGCCGCGCTAGCCTTCTCCTGTAGCTGCCGTCCGTCGGGCCCACGGTCCGGCTGACCGGTCTTACGGTGAGTACGGCGCGCGTCGGCGACCCGGCCGGCGAGGCGCACTCCCGGCAGACGTTTTCCCTCGGCAACCGTGGCGGTGGCTGGCACGACCCTGGTTCGCTCTATTAGGGCTCCGCGGCCATAGCCGCAGGGCCGGGAGCGGGCCTCCCACAAACGGTCCCTCGACCTCGTGGGCCTCCTCGACGCCCTGCCGCTCACCGGGTCCGGCCAGGCGCGACGAGGGGGCGCGCGTAGGCAGTGGACCCCGAACCGAGCGCTACGTGAATCGACCGCTGATTCGACCGGGCCGGCATCTCAGCCAGCCCCCAGTACATGCCCCGCACGCTGCCCTACTGATCGACTTCGACAACGTCACCCTTGGCATCCAGAAGGACTTGACCAAGGAGCTCCGCACTCTTCTCAACAGCGACATCATCAAGGGCAAGGTTGCGGTCCAGCGCGCCTATGCCGACTGGCGCCGCTATCCCCAGTATATCGTGCCCCTGTCGGAATCCTCGATCGACCTCATCTTCGCCCCGGCCTTCGGCTCGAGCAAGAAGAACGCGACCGACATCCGCCTGGCCATTGATGCCATCGAGCTGGTGTTCACCCGGCCCGAGATCGGAATGTTCATTCTGCTCTCCGGGGACAGCGACTTCTCGACCATGGTGATCAAGCTGAAGGAGTACGGTAAGTACGTCATCGGGGTCGGCATCCGGGAGTCGGCCAGTGATCTCCTGATCCAGAACTGCGACGAGTACTACTCATACAATGACCTGGCCGGCCTGACCAAAGAGGTCGACACGCCATCGACTCAGCGAGACCCGTGGGAGCTTGCCGCCGCAGCGGTGGCCCAGATGGCCCGCAACGGCGACGTCATGCGCTCCGACCGGCTCAAACAGGTCATGCAGCAGATCGATTCCAACTTCGACGAGCGGAACGCCGGGTTTAACCGTTTCAGCAAGTTCGTGATCGAAGCCGGACAGAAGGGAATTGTCCAGCTGACCAAGCTGGACAACGGACAGTACGAGGTGGCTCCAGGCTCGGTGGCACCGCCGATCACCGCTACAGCGACTCCCGCGTCACGAGCGCGGCCTTCCGCGGAGGCGGGCCGGGAAGAGCCTGCCTCGACTGGTGCAAGGAGTCGTGAGGATGGGGCCCGGCGCGGACGGGGACGGCGGGGACGAGGCGGACGCGAGCGTACCGGTACCCGGGAGGCCGGGGGCACCCGCGGTCGGACGCCAGAGGGTGGGCGGGAAGCGCCCTCGCAGCGCCCGGTCCGGGAAGAGCGTAGCGATGCCGCCCTGACCTTGGCCCGGGCCTTCCAGCTCATGTCGCAGGCCCTGTCGGAGTTCCGCTCACCGGTGGGACAGGAAGCGCTTCGCCTTCGCATGGTTGCCATGAACGGCCGGGAGGATCCGTTGCTCGACGCCGCCCGGTTCCTGCGACTGCTGCGGCAGGCCAACGATGCCGAGGTGGCGGATGTACGAAAGGTCGGCGACGACGACTACGAGATTGCGCTCCAGCGCCCGTCGTCGCGTCCCCAGCTGCCCCCCGCTCCCCGGGAGGAGTCGCCCGATGCGCCGTCGGGTAGCGAGTCCGCCGCCGCCGAGCCTGTTCCGTCCGGCACCCGGGAAAACGGGCAGCGGCTCGGACTGCGTTTCCGCCGGGGCTCTCGCGGGCCGGTGCGCGCCGCGGACATTCCCCGCGTCGGGATGGTGAGCATCGAACCCTTTTCCGAGCCGGAGGAGTTGGCGCCCCTCGCCGAGCTGGCACCAGTGGACGCTGAAACGGAAGCCCCGCCCAAGCCGAAGAGGCGTGCCCCACCACGCCGGAAGCGGGCCGCTGCCGCCCCAGCTCAATCCAGTCCGCCCGACGTCAACGAGAGCGCGGCCCCGGCCCCGCCCAAACGACCGCGAGCCCGCCCCCGGAAGAAACCGGAATGACGCACCTCCGACGGGCAGCCACGCTGCCCGTCGCTTTTTTCAGGCGCCCGGCCGAGGTCGTGGCTGCGGAGCTGCTCGGTATGGTGGTGGTGTCTTCGGTCGGAGGGAAAGTCACCGAGGGAAGGATCGTGGAGACCGAAGCCTACCTCGGCTACGACGATCCGGCCTCGCACGGCTATCTGCACCGGCGCAATGCTCGTAACGAGGCGTTGTTCGGCGCGCCAGGCTCCTGGTACGTCTACTTGTCCTACGGCATGCACTGGTGCGCCAACCTGGTTTGTCAGCGCCCCGGGCTGGCCAGCGCCGTCCTGCTCCGGGCACTGGAGCCGCTCCGAGGGATCGAGATCATGCGCCGGCGCCGGGGTGGAGTCACCGATCGTGAGCTTTGCTCCGGTCCCGGTAAGCTGACCCAGGCCCTGGGACTCACGCTCGAGCTGGATGGGAGCAGAATGCTCAGCAGCGAGGTCCTGGTTCGGCGTCCGACCGCGATGGGGCCGGTCGCGGTGACCACCACGCCGAGAATTGGAATAACGAAGGCGGCGGACTGGCCGCTTCGCTTTCATGTGGCCGGGTCACCCTGGACATCACGCAAAGAAACGGGCGGGGGATCTGGAAGACCCCCCGCCCGTTGATTGTTCCATTTGCCTGAATCAGTAACCGCCGCCGACCGATCTCTCCTTGGCGCTACCGAGGCCGAACCGGAGACCCGCGGTGAAGGTGTGGGTCGGTCCGCTCAGCAGGCTTCCGAAGGTCTGGATCTTCGAACCGTTGGCGAAGGTGGCGGAGGCCCGTCGCGTCCCCGGTGAGGTGGTAATCTGGTATTGACCGAAGGCGCTGAGCCGGCTCACCCGGAAGTTGAGCCCTCCAAGCAGAGAACCGAACCCTGAGCTGCCCATCTGCTGGGTGAAGGTGTCATCCGGAGTGTGCCCGCCGGTGTGGATGATGCCTACCCCGATTCCAAAGAACGGAGTTGCTGGACCCCGGATCGGGAAGGCCATCAACATCGCAGAATACTTCCGAATGTAGTCGAAGGTCGCCGCGACCTGTTCCTGACTGATGAGATTGCCGGCGCTGTCGATCGACTGCGCGGTGAACACGCCGGGCTCGTTGGATCCGAACCCCTGTTCGACGGAGAGCAGCAGCCCGGTCCGCCGTGCCGTGATCAGCATGTGAGCGCCACCCAGCGGGATCGTGGTCCCGCCCTGAGCCGACGTCTCGAAGTTCAGGATGCCACCATGGCCGCCGACATACCATTGGAAAGTGCCGTTGCCCGGCTGCTGTTGCGCCGAGAGGTTGGCCGCCCCAAGGCAAAGGGCCAGCACGACCGGAATGCTTAGGGTGACCATGCGCATCAG
>DATBSM010000296.1:0-4720 GCA_036559785.1 Gemmatimonadales bacterium | reverse complement strand
GGCGGCTGAAATCTGGGCCGCAGTGGCCAGCGGGCTGGGTGGCCGGATGTTCGAGGCCCTGCGCGACCGCCGGTCGCTGGCCTACACCGTCATGGCCTCGAGCTGGCAACGGGGCCGGGCGGGTGCGCTGATCACGTACATCGCTACGTCTCCTGAGCGGGAGGACGAAGCCCGCACCGCCATGTTGGAAGAGCTGGATCGGTTCACCCGCGAGCTGGTCACCGAGGCAGAGCTGCGGCAGGCGGTGAACTACCTGTCGGGTCAGGCAGAGATCAACCGGCAGAGTGGCGCCGGGCTGGCGGGGGAGATCCTGGAGGCGTGGGTCAACGGCAATGGGCTGGGCGACCTGAGCGACCCGGGGGCGGCCTACCGCGCGGTCGGCGCCAGCGACGTGTTGCGTGTCGCGCAGCAGTACTTGCGTCAGTCCCAGCGAGCAGAGGGAGTTGTACGCGGCAGCGGTCTCAGCTCCCCAAACGGCGGCTGATTACCTCGATCCCTTTGCTGACATCGGCCGGCGCCCGGGCGATGATCTCGACCAGGCAGGCGCCCTCCTCCGGGGCGCAGTGCAGCACGATGTGCCCCTCGAGACACAGCAGGGCTACGGCAATCCCCCCCGCACCCTCCCGGACCACCGGCGGTCCGAGCGAGGGCATCCCCACCGCACCCGCCGCAGCTACCACCAGGCCGGAAAGGGCGTGGGTGTCCCGCAGCCGCGCGGGATCTACCGAGGTGAACTCGAGCAGCTCATGGTTGAAGGTGCTCACCGTAGCTCCTGGAGCCGTCAGGCCAGGGCCGGCGAGGCTGCTACCGCCTCGCGGTAGCCTTCCGGCACGCCAACATCGAAGAAGCGGGCCGAGCTGATGACTCCAGCCAGAGCCCCACGCCGTGCGAGGCGCTGTAACACGGGTACATCGTCGAGCTCGACACCTCGACCGAGCCCGCGTCCGACTTCCTCGAACTCAGCCAGGATGGTCCCCGCAAAGGCCATCCGCCCGATCGGGGTCACCGCCGCCTCGCTGCCGCCGGTATCGAATCGGCCCGAGCCCTTGTCAGCCACATCGACAATCCTCAGTGTGCCATCAGGCGCCTTCCGAACCGATGCCCGGCCGGTAGCCCCTTTGGATCCGGATTCTTCGCGCCCGATCTCGGTCAGGAGTAGCGTTGCCAGGCCGGTGTCGCGGAAGGTGGCTAGCACCGCTCGGGTCGGGTTGGCCCCGTGGAAGAGATTGTCGGGTAGGAGAGTCATGAATGGAGAACCGGCGAGATTGTCCCCGGCTCGGAGGAGCGCATCGCCCAGGCCCCGCGGATGATCCTGGGCCACGAACTCGAGCTCGAGAGGACCCGGATAATTTCGGGCCGCGGCCTCGAGCATTGGCTTATGCGGATTGGTGATGATGATGGCGCGGAGCAAGCCGGCATCCGCCGCTTCATCGAGCGTCCAGTACAGCACCGGCTTGAGCCCGACGGGAAGCATTTCCTTGGGAAGCCAGCGGGTGATCGGGTGCAGCCGGGTGCCAAGGCCCCCGCAAGGAATCACTGCCGTATCGATCATCATGGAAGGAGCCGCGTCACCAAGCGGGGCGGGGGCAAGGGCCGGACCAGAGTATCTTGTACGCTCACGTTTGGGAGGGAACAGCGTGTCCGAAGCTAGTCCCGCTCAGAAGAGCGAGCAAGGTCGGAAGGGCTGGACCGAGGCCGACCTGATGAGCTTTTTGAGGATCCCGCTGGCCGCGGCTTTCGTGCTGGTCTCACATACCGGCTGGCGGCTCGCCATCGTGGGCGCGGCCGCGATTACCGACCTGCTCGATGGCCCCCTGGCCAGGCGCCGGGGCAGCTCTGCCTACGGCGCGGTGCTCGATCCCATCGCCGACAAGGTATTCATGGCCGCCGCCGTGGGTGTAGTGGCGTTCTCGGGCCGGCTCGAGCCCTGGGAGATCGTTGGTGTTCTGCTGCGGGACATCGTCGCCACAGTGGCGTTCGTCGCTACCTTTTTCTCGGCTCAGCCCAGGGCCATTCCCGCGCGATGGAGTGGGAAGGCAGTGACGGTGGCCCAGATCCTCACCCTCGTGGCCTTTCTCATCGGCTCGCCCTACTTACGGCCCATCGCTTGGGCGACCACCCTCATCGCCGCCATCGCCATCTGGGATTACCTCCGGGTGGCTCCCCGGGCTCAGCGGAGGGTGGGACACTAGTGCAGGAGACCAAGCGGGTAGTCCTCACCTGGCAGGAGGGGCTGCGATTCAGCGGGGGCGAACCGGAGGGTCCGTCAACCCTCATCGACGGGGATAATGTCGCCGCTGCAGGCCCGATGCTGACCCTGCTTCTCGCCGCCGGCGCTTGCAGTGGGTCGGATGTAGTTGCCATCCTGCAGAAGATGCGGGTCCAGCTGCGCGAGGTTCGGATCAATGTCACCGGCGTGAGGCGGGAGCGGGAGCCTCGGCGCTACCTCTCAATCCATTTCGACTACCGCCTGGCCGGCGAGGGGCTCGATCAGGCCAAGGCTACTCGGGCCATCGATCTCTCACTCGAGAAGTATTGCTCGGTGGTCCATTCGCTGGCTCCCGATATTGCGATCACCTATGCCCTTAGCCTGGCCTGAGCTGCTGCTGGCCGGGAGCCTGGCGGGGGTTGTGCCGCTCGCCGCGCAACAAGGCAAAGAGGTCGGCGTGCAGGCGGTGGTGACCGCCTCCGATCCGGCGCTGGCCGTCGCGGGCGCCTACGGTGGGTTGCGGACTTCTTTCCGGACTCGGCTTTCGGCCGCGGCAGGCGTGGGAACCTCATCGGGTGAGCTGGCATTCCGGGGAGAGCTACTGGGGCACTTCCTGCTGAGTCCCAACAAGCTGGTTGGCCCCGGATTCTACTTCGCCGGCGGGGTGGCAGCGGTCGAAGGTCCGGTGGACCGAGGGTATCTGGTGCTTACGGTCGGTCTGGAGGATCGCCCTGCGGCAGCGTCCGGGTGGGGCGTTGAGGTGGGGGTCGGGGGCGGGGTGCGGGTGCTGTTGGGGTACCGCTGGCGGTGGCTTCGGACGGCTGCGGCCCCCTGAACGCAAAAACGCCCCGGGAACTTCCCGGGGCGCTTCGTCTACTTCTCAAGCGGCTCAGGCGGCTCCCGACTCTACCGTGTCGACCCTCCGTACAGGCTGGCAATAGCGCTCGCCCAGTACACGGAGTTGGGTCTTCTCTTCATCACTCAGATCCTCGTACCGGTCGGCGATGTATCCCATGGTATCGTCGAACCAATCCTTTTGATGCTCCGGCAGGGCATCGATGACGCCACAGCGGAGGATGTGACTGAAAAGCTCGTCACGGGCCTGGGCGAAGGATGCCGCCTCAGGGGCACTGCGGGTTTGCTTCTTGTTCATGCACCGTCCTTGATCAACAGATTGCAGTTCATACCTTTGGCTGACCCAAAGATAACCCTTTGCACCATTTGGTGCAATCGAGCAGAACCGGCCCGACTCATTATCTTTATCGGCCGGATTTACCTGAACTTGACCGAGGGGATGGCTATGCCCTCGAGGTACCTATGGCAGAGCATGATGAGGTCTATGGTGAGGAGCGGGCCAAGCGGCTCGCGGCGCTCTTGCGGGCGCTGGCAGCCCGGATCCAGGAGCTGGACCAGGCCGGTCACCTGCTTCGGGGCGGCCCGGAGCTCCTGCGCATGATGGGCGACGCCCGGAGCGAGCTGTTTCACTACGAGGTTCGTAGCACCTACGATACGCCCGAAGTGGCGGACAGCCGGCGTATCGTGGAAGAGGCGCAGCACCAGGATTCCTTCCTACCCGACGAACCGGAGGACGACGAGCCATGGCGGCGACACAGGCCGGAATGAAGCGGTTCTACAGTCTGTTCGCAGTCATAGCAGTCGCGGGGTTGGGCGTCCTGGGCTACTTACTCACCCGGCCCGCAACGGTGAGCATTCCCGCCAACGTCACGGTCCAGGCCTCGGACACCTCCGGGTTCAAGGGCTACGTGAAAGGCTCCCCCACGGCTCCGGTCGAGATCACCGAGTACGCCGACTACCAATGCCCGTTCTGCCAGACCTTCGCCACGCTCCAGATGCCCACGATCGAGGAGCGCCTCATCAACACCGGCCGGCTCCGCTGGCGCTACCGCGATTTTCCCCTTGACCAGCACCCCTTTGCGCTGCTGGCGGCCCATTCGGCTGCCTGCGCCGACGAGCAGGGGAAGTATTGGGACCAGCACCATCGAATCTACGAGGGCCAGGGGGAATGGGCCGCGTCGGGGAACGCGGCCCCGATAATGCGAAAATATGCCGGTGCGGCGGGTGTCGAGCTTGGGCGCTATGATGCGTGCATGCGGTCCGGAAAGTACGCCGGTCGAATTCAGGCCGATAAGAACTCGGGAATCGCCCTGGGCGTGAGCTCGACCCCAACCCTGCTGGCGAACGGGCGACTGTACAAGGGACGGTTCGACTCAGACGCGGTTACGAAACTGGTGGATTCGCTGATACGACAATCCACCAAATGATCTATCGGATGAGCGCGGCGCTCCTGAGCCTGACTGGGCTCTTCATCTCTGCGTACCTATATCTCTACAAGCTCGGAAGAATCGGCAGTCTGGCCTGCGGAACCGGTGGGTGCGAAACCGTCCAGCTCAGCCCGTGGAGCATGATTGCCGGGGTGGACGTCGCCCTGATCGGGGTTCTGGGATATGCGGGGCTGCTGGCTATGACCCTGGCTGCCTTGCAGCCGGGGCT
>DATBSM010000295.1:0-5012 GCA_036559785.1 Gemmatimonadales bacterium | reverse complement strand
AGCGACATAGCCGCCGTAGTCAGTGATTTTCTGATGCCCGATGGCAGCGGACTCGACTTCTATGATACCCTGGTGGCCGTCGCCCCTCACTTAAAGCACCGTGTGGTCTTCCTTACCGGTGCTGCACGCGAGCCCATGGTGCACAATCCTCTTGAGCAGCGGGGCGTACCCCTCATCAACAAGCTGGAAGACCTGCACATCGTTCTGGATGCGGTGAGGCTCGCTTTGCTGAGGAAGTAGGAAGCGGGGCGGCAAATCCTCCAATCTTGTAAGATCTCCATTCTCATTCCGACAATCCTGTAGGCAAACGCTATCGAAGTATCGGGTTACAGCCAGCGTACGGCTGTCCCCATACTCCATGCGTGGCATGAGCGTTGCTCCTAGGGGGCGTTCCTTTTCCACGAGCGGCTGTTGCGCGACCGTGACTCGCTTGTGAGAGGCGCAGGAGGATCCGACCGCATTGTTCGCATCAACCGGGATTGGCCCGGGCCGTAAACCGCAAGGAGTGGTCATGCAATACCGAAGCTTCGCACCCATCCTCTTGTCCGGCGTCATCGGGCTGGCCAGCCTGGCGAGTGCGCCGACCCTGGGTGCCCAAGCCAGATTCGCCGCCGAGTCGAGCCCCTTGACGCTCGCTCCCACTGAGCTGCTGAGTGCTCTGTCTCAATACCGGGCCGTCCGCTGGGCCACCTCGGTTCCCGCGATCTCGTGCTCGCCCGCGCCGCTGACCGAGCGCGTCGAGGTGCAGGCGGAATACACCCGGCCGCATGTCGTGCCGCTGGAAGAAGCCTTCGCGGACGCGCAGAGCGTCAAGCGATCCATGGCCTACCGCGCACGGGCGGTGGCATTGGAGAATCGCTAATGGGAACGGTGTACATGCCCCAGGGAAAGGCACCGGACCGGGAGCTCGGAATGCAGCGTTATCTGCTGGTCAGCGACTTCGACCAGACGTTGAGCTTCAACGACTCCGGAATCGCGCTGAGCGAGATGCTGGGTATTTCCGGGTTCGTGGAGAAGTGTGCCGGACTCTCGCGCATGCATCTGGTGCAGCAGGGCGCCGAGCTGGCCTACCTGCTGCTCCACGACCCGGAGTATCGGAGGGTGCGGCGAGAGGACCTGCGCCAGGTGGGCAAGCAGATCCGCCTGAAGCGCAATATCCATCTGCTATCGAGCTTCCTGAAATCGCTCGACGGCTACCAGTTCGAGTTCTACGTTATCTCGGCCGCGCCAGAGGAGGTTATCGTCTCGGCCCTCGAAGGCGTCGTGCCAGCGGATCATATCTATGGCACCCGGTTCCAGTACCATCCGGAGACCGGCGAGATCCAGTCGATCATCAGGGTACCCGCCGGCTATGGCAAGGTGGCGGTCCTGGAAGAGCTTCGGGCCCAGCAGGGTGTGAGCGCAGACCGGCTGGTCTACGTGGGCGACGGCAGCTCCGACGTCCATGTCATGCTACACGTCAACCGGATGGAGGGACTGACGATCGCAGTGTCCGAGAACAAGTTCCTGACGCCCATCGCGCGGCGGACCGTGCTGAGCGATGACGCTCTCAGCGTGCTGGTCCCGATCCTGGAGGAGATTGCCGGGCTGAGCTCAGCCAGAATCCGCGCGCTGTTTGCGTCGCACGGTTTCGTGCTCCAGGAGTGGGACAAGATCCGGACCGACGCTCTGACAATTCGCGATACCGCGCCTCCTTCCGCCGCATAGGAATCACGCCATGACTGTCGACATCATCGGATGGATCGCAACCGCAATCTTTGCCGGCTCGTACCTGTGCAAGGACCCCAGAAGGCTTCGGTGGGTGCAGGCGCTGGCCGCGTGCCTGTGGATGGTCTACGGCGCGGTCATCGGTGCCGCGCCGGTGCTGGTGGCGAATCTGCTGGTAGCCTGTTTTGCCGTCTTCTCATCCTTCCGCACCGCTGCCCGGAAGCTGCCGGACCCCTCACGCGCGTAGGCGGGCGGGGTCTATTCCGTACTTCTTCACTTTATAGTTGATCACCCGCTCCGTGGAGCCCAGCAGGCGGGCAGCCTTGGAGCGGTTGCCGCGGGTGGTCTTGAGCGCATCCTCGATCAGGCTACGCTCGAAGGTGGCCACCGCGCCGCCCAGCGAGGTATTCACCACCGTGCCCGTGGCCTCGGCGGTCTGAAGGGTCGGAGGAAGATGGTGGCCGTGAATGACCTCCCCGTCCGCCATCAGCACCGCGCGCTCGATGGTGTTCTCCAGCTCGCGCACGTTGCCCGGCCAGTGATAGGAGGCCAGCTGGTCGATGGCGGGGGTCGAGATCCGCTTGATCGTCTTGCTGTGCTCCCGGGCATACTTCTCCACGAAATGGTCCGCCAGGGGCAACACGTCCGACCGCCGCTCTCGAAGCGGAGGGATGAAGATGGGAAACACGTTGAGCCGGTAGTACAGGTCCTCCCGAAAAGTTCCTTCGGCCAGCGCCGTCTCCAGATTGCGGTTGGTGGCGGCGACCACCCGCACATCCACCTTGACCGGCTCCGTCCCTCCGACCCGCTCGAATTCCCGCTCCTGGAGCACGCGCAGCAACTTGACCTGGATGGCGGGGCTCAGCTCTCCGATCTCGTCCAGAAAGATCGTTCCGCCGCTCGCCAGCTCGAAGCGACCCTTCTTGAGGCTCTCGGCGCCGGTAAAGGCGCCACGCTCGTGTCCGAAGAGCTCGGATTCCACCAGCGTCTCCGGCAGCGCCGCGCAGTTGACCTTGATGAACGGCTTCTTGGCCCGGGGGGAGTGGTGATGAATGGAGCTGGCGATCAGCTCCTTTCCGGTCCCTGACTCCCCCCGGATCAGCACGGTGGTGCTGGTCCCCGCCACCCGGGATATCTCCTCGTACATCTGCCGCATCGGTCCGCTGGCGCCGACGAGCGTGGAGAAGTCGTACCGCCGGTGGAGCTCCTCCCGCAACTGCGCGTTCTCGCTGACCAGCTTGTGACGCTCTGCCTCGAGCAGGCGGTGAATGCGCACCGCCTGCGAGATCATCGACGCAACGACCTTGAGAAACTTGAGGAGCCGGCTGAACTCCCGGTCCAGCTTGTAGGGAACTTCGATCGAGAGCGTGCCCACCGTGCGCCGGTGAAGGAGGATGGGGACGCATACAAAGCTGAACTCCGCCCCGCGCCGTTCGCGACGGGATACCGCACGGTGAAGGAAGCGTGGGTCGCGGCTGACCTCAGGCACCACGATGGGCTCGCCGCTCTCCGCTACCGCGCCGGTTATACCCTCCCCCAGGACATAGCGGGTGGCGTTTCCCTCATGGGAAAGCCCGATGCCGGCCCGGATCTGGAGCTCCCGGGTGCGCTCGTCCAGGAGGGCCACCGCGCCCCGGACGGCGCCGGAGCGACGCGCCAGAATGGCAAGCACGCCCGAGAGCCCGCCGTGCAGGTTCACGTTGCCGGCGAGCGCCTGGCTCACGTCCACCAGGGTGCCGAGCTTCCTCGCTTCGCTGGTCTCGGTGCGGGCGGGCCCCGACCGCTCCCCTTCCGGGGCGCTGCCCTCTTCGTCCGGCTCGGGCAATGGCAGAAGCTTCATGTGACTCCGCAAACGAAAAGCCCGCTCGGGGGAGCGGGCCGGGATAGGCGACTGGTCAAGGTCGTGCCCGTGTCCGCTAACACCTGGGGGTGCCGAGATTGCAGCCGGGGGTGAGCGGATGGTAAATCATGGGCGGAATCTAGGAAGCCAGTTTCCACCTGTCAACCGAACCATGCAGTTAGTGCAGATTTGGCTGAACAACCTGGCGAAAGAGGCGGAATATGGACAATGAAGAAAGGCAGAATTGTGCACAAAATGCCGGAACCGGACGCATCAGCGGGAACCCGGGCTGGCCTGGGACCCCGGATATGGTCCCGGTGGTTCGACTGCTCCCGCCCGGCCTAGCTGCAGTCGCGCCTCACGGCAATGCGCGTTACTATGTGGCATTCACTTACTGACTAGTCTCCTCGCACCAAATGTCCCCATGGCCCCCCGGATCCTGGTGGTGGACGACGAACCGATGGTCCGCGCTCTGATCACTCGCGCGCTGACCGATGAAGGTTATGAGGTAGTCTCGGTCGCCAATGGACGTGCCGCGCTGGAGGTTGCCCGGGCTGCGGATGGCGCGTTCGATCTGATCGTCACCAATAACTACATGCCCGGTCTCAACGGAGCCGAACTGATTGCCCGGGTGCGGGAAGACTTTCCCACGCTCCCCATCCTGCACATCGACGATATCACCCACCGGAACTCCGCCACGGAAATTCCGGATGACGTGCCCACGGTCTACAAGCCGTTCAGAGTGGCCACGCTCCGCGAGGCGGTGCGCAAGCTGCTTACCGGGTGAGCCAAACCGCTTCCAAGCTGGGCTTGATCGGGCTCCCCCGTCCGGTGAAGCAGCTCGCCGCCGAGCCGTGGGACGTGATCGTGGTCGGTGCGGGCCACAACGGCCTGGCATGCGCCACGTACCTGGCCCGCGCCGGGCGCCGGGTATTGGTGCTGGAGCGGCGGGACCGGGTGGGCGGCGCCTGTACGCTGGAAGAGCCTTGGCCCGGCTACCGGGTCTCGCCTTGCGCCTACGTCTGTGGGTTACTGCATCCCCTTGTCATCCGGGAACTGGGCCTGATCGAGCACGGGCTGGACTGGCACCCGGCAGCTCCCGGTCTGTTCGTGCCGTTCGACGACGGCAGCAGCGTGCAGCTGTGGGGGGACGACGATCGTGCCGAGGAGGAGATCGATCGGTTCGCCCCTGGAGATCTGGCCGGCTGGCGGGCGATGACCGATCTCAAGAAGCGGGTGCGTGACGCGCTTCGACCCGAGGGCCGGGACGACGTATGGATCGGCCGGGCGCCCTCCCGGAGCGAGATCGAGCACCGGCTGTGTAGCGACCGGGACGCGATCGCCCTGCTCTTCGAGTGGTCGATGGTGGAGTTCGTCGAGCGCTACCTCGACGACGAGCGCCTCCAGCAGTCGCTCCTGGGGCAGGGTGTGATCGGCACCAACGCCGGCCCGCACCGGCCCGGCA
>DATBSM010000294.1:0-3022 GCA_036559785.1 Gemmatimonadales bacterium | reverse complement strand
CGCCGCCTTGCCTCCGAATCGCTTCAGATACGCCTGGATGAACTCGTCCAGATCCCCGTCCATCACGCGCTGCACGTCGCCCACCTTCATCTCGGTGCGGTGGTCGTTGACCATGGTGTAGGGCTGAAACACATACGACCGAATTTGGTTGCCCCAGGAGTTGTCGGTCTTGGTGGCCTCGACCACCGCCCGAGCCGCTTCCTGCTCCTCCAGCTTCTTTTGATAGATGGCCGCGCGCAACATCTTCATGGCGGTGGCCCGGTTCTTGGTCTGGCTCCGCTCCTGCTGGCAGGAGACCACCGTGTTGGTCGGCACGTGAGTGAGTCGCACCGCTGAAGAGGTCTTGTTGACATGCTGGCCGCCGGCGCCCGAGGCACGAAAGACGTCCATGTTGATGTCTTCCTCCCGCAGATCCACCTCGATGGTATCGTCGATGTCGGGATAGACGAAGACCGACGCGAAGGAGGTATGGCGGCGCGCTTGCGAGTCGTACGGCGAGATCCGCACCAGGCGGTGCACTCCCTTCTCCGCCTTGAGGTAGCCGTAGGCGTATTGGCCCTTGATCTCGATCGTGACCGATTTGATGCCGGCTTCCTCTCCCGGAAGGAGATCGAGGATGGCGACCTCAAAGCCGTGCCGCTCGGCCCAGCGCACGTACATCCGCATCAGCATCTCAGCCCAGTCCTGCGACTCGGTGCCGCCGGCGCCAGGATGGATTGTGAGCAACGCGTCGCGCGCGTCCTCCGGTCCCTGGAGCATGGCCTGGAGCTCAAAGGCCTCAGCCGCGGTCTCGAGCTCGTCGGCTTCCCGGGCCAGATCGGCCGACATGGACTCGTCCGGCTCCGCCTCCAGCAGCTCGGCCATCTCGAGCGCGCTGTCCAGCCGGCGATGCAAGCTGTCGTAGGGAATAAGCCAGTTTCTGAGGACCTTCATCTGCTGAACTGAGCTTCTCGCGGCTTCAGAATCGGCCCAAAAACCGGGCAGGGCCTGCTGGTCCTCCACCGCCTTCAGCCGCGCCGCCTTGGCCGGCAAGTCAAAGAAAGTCTCGGAGTTCAGCGACTCGGCGTTGCAGGTCGGTCAGACGATCAACGAGGTCCGACATGCCAACTGCTCCATGCAAGGGGATGGCGAAAGCTAATGGGGGTGAGAGGGGAGAAGTAAGCAGTAGGAGGTGAGAAGTGAGAGGTAGGAAGTAGAAGGAAGAGGCTGTTATCCTCTTCCTTCTACACCTCTCTTAGAAGATCTGGCGCCCCCCGGCGAGAATCTCGTTCAAGGCCTCGCGGAAGTACCCCGTTGACTCGGCGACCTCGCGCCCGACCTGGTCGGCATACTCCTCCCAGCTCTTCTTGATCTCTTCCTCGAACAACTCCTTGAGGTTCCCGTCGCGCAGGCCTTCCTGCCGCTTCCCAGGGTGGTAGACCACCATGTCAGAGATGAGCGCACGGGCCAGCCGCCGAGCCTTGAGGGCCGGGTCCTGGGAGAGAAATGGATTGGCCGGGCGGCTGCCGGAAGGAGCCGGCGGACGAGAGGTCGGCGTGGGGGCTCCGGCCGGCGGCGCGGGAGGCTTGGGTTCGGCTGGCTTAGGCGCGGCCGGCGGTTGCGACGCGGGCCGGGATGACGCCGGAGCCGCGGCCGGCGCCGCAGGCGCAGACGGTCTGGCCGGTGCCGCCGGGCCCGAACCGGCGGCCCCCGGAGTGACGGCAGCTGGCTTCGAGGCTGGAGGCGCGGGCGATCCCGCGGCGCCTCGCGTGGCCGGTGCCGCCGGACGCTGGGGCGTTGTCGGCCGCTGTGGTGGCTGCGCCGGCGCCGGCTCGTTCTGCACGGGCTCGGCTCGGCTCGGCTCGGCTCGAGGAGGCTCTGTCCGACTCGGTTCCGCTCGAGGAGGCTCTGGCCGAGGCGGCTCTGGGCGAGGCGGCTCCGGCCGCGGTGCTTCGGCGCGAGGCGGGGCAACCGGCGGCTGCGAAGGCGTGGTGGTCACCGCGAACACCGCGCTGCAGACAGCGCAGCGCGCCCGGACGCCGGACTCAGGCACCTTGGCGGGGTCAACGCGATAGACGGTAGCGCAATTCGGGCACGTGACGTTCATGTCATGATCCTCAGGCCTGCTCCCTGGAGGTCGGTCCGGTCCGCTCTTCCCCGGTGACGCCTTGCCGCCGGTCGACTACGAACACCGACCCGGGCAGCGTCTTCGCGTAGCTCTTCATTTCGGTCGCAAGCTCGCTCACCTGAGCGGGATGCGCAAATTGACGGTGCCGGTTGGTGACGATGCCGATCGACAGCGTCATCAACGGCACCCGGTGCAGCTGACCCCGCCGATCCTTGCCAAAGAAATACCCTGCCCGGCGGTCCTGCTCGTTGTACTGCAATGGCACCAGCGAATCGAAGACCTCCAGGATCTCGCTACAGACCGGGCTGATCTCGTCGGCGGGAATGATGAAGATAAAATCGTCTCCCCCGATGTGACCCACGAAGCCCCGTGGCCCCATGAGCCCTCGCACCACGTCATGCAGGATCCGCGAGAGAATGTAGATGACCCGGTCGCCATCATAAT
Organism: Gemmatimonadales bacterium; assembly: GCA_036559785.1. GTDB lineage: Bacteria > Gemmatimonadota > Gemmatimonadetes > Gemmatimonadales > GWC2-71-9 > CAVVWJ01. The sequence continues at coordinate 471 of DATBSM010000294.1, read as the reverse complement.
AGCTGTAGCGGTCGTTGAACTCCTTGAAATGGTCCAGGTCCGCGTAACAGACCGCGAACTCCAGGCTGGACTCGAGCCGGCGCCGGATCTCACGCTCGATCTCGGTGGTGCCGGGCAGCCTGGTGGACGGGTGGACCGACACGTCTCGTTCGGTGCGCACCAGCATGGCATCCATACGTGATCGCTGCTCGGCCGGGGAAAACAGCCCGGTCAGGACCTCGTCCGCGCCGGAGGTGAACCAGGCTTGGACCTCTTCGGGGTGGTGGGTGCCAGCCAGCGTGGTGATGGGCACGATCGCGGTAAAGGCGTCGGCCTTGAGCCGCCGAACGAGCCCCACTCCCGTCGTTCCCGTGTTGTCTCCGTCCACGAAGAGGAGGCATGGATGCCCCCGCAAAACGATCGATTCGACGTCGTCCGGCTGGCTAAGCGCCAGAACGGGGAAGGCATGGGCCGTCGCCCACTGGCGCACCA
>DATBSM010000293.1:0-7178 GCA_036559785.1 Gemmatimonadales bacterium | reverse complement strand
CGCTTACCGCCTTACCGCCGTACCGCCGTACCGCCTCACCGCCTCACCGCCTACTTTCATGAATGTCGAAAACCACAGCCCTCGTCACCGGCGCCACCGAAGGCATCGGCCGAGCCACCGCGTTCGCCCTCGGCCGGGCCGGCTACCGTGTCGGCGTGTGTGCCCGCACCGAGCCCAAGATCCGCCAGCTCCTGGAAGACCTCCGGCGCGAGGGCATCGAGGCGGCGGGAGTTCCGGCCGACGTGGGCCTGCCGGACCAGGTCGCCCGCATGGTGGACGACGTGACCCGGGCCCTCGGCCCGATCGACGCGCTGGTAAACAACGCCGGGGTCCTCATCGCCAAGCCGCTCGAGGAGCTGACGCTGGAAGAGTGGGATACCACCATCAGCACCAACGTCCGGAGCCTGTATCTGGTGACCCGGGCCGTGCTTCCCCCGATGCGGACCCGCAGACAGGGCACTATCGTCAACGTGGCCAGCCTGGCAGGGCGCAATGGATTCGCCGGCGGCACCGCCTACGCAGCGTCGAAGCATGCGGTCCTGGGGTTCAGCCGCTCCCTGATGCTCGAGGTGCGGAAGGACAATGTCCGGGTCGTCGCCATCTGTCCTGGATCGGTGGACACCAGTCTGCTACGCGATCAGCCGATGCTTAAGTCGGAACCCAGCCGCATTCTGCAAGCCGAGGACGTGGCGGCGACCATCCTGCTCGCTCTGACCCTGCCCGACCGGGCTCTCGTGAGCGAGCTGGATATCCGGCCCACCAACCCGTAAGTCGCGCGGGAGGCAATGTTGACGAGTCGCTACACCTCGGTCCTCGTGTCCCGCTGCATCTGCAAGGCAACCCCATTCGGCGAGTTGCTCGCCTTGGCGACAGCATCCGGCTGGGACCTGGCGCACCTCGTTCGCGAGACCGGGTGCGGGGGCCAGTGCGGCCTCTGCCGTCCCTACCTGAGCCGGATGCTGCGCACCGGCGAGACCGAGTTCCACGAAATCCTGACCGCGGACGACAGTTGACTTCTGGATCGCTTCGACCCGCCCGCCGCCTCGCGGCCCGAGTCGAGCGCCATTGGCGGCGGTTGTCCTATACCGGCTCCATCGCCGGCGTCGCAATCATCATCGTCTGGCTGGGCCTGTGGCTGGTCCGGCAGAATGACGCCGTCGGCCTGCTGCTGACCTCAGTCGCGACCCTGATGACGTTGGTGACGTTCCGTCACATCAGGGAGCTGGCGGAGGCTCAGAAAGACTCGCTTCGAAAGGCGCTGGAGCAGGCCGACCGGCGGAACCGCGAGCTGGAACGTCTCCGCCATCTGGCTGGGACCTTGCTCGCCGGTGCCAATCTGGACAGCCTGGTCAAGGAAGTGGCACAATCCGCCGCGGAGCTGCTGGAAGCGGACAGCGGCGCCGTCACGCTGGTGGTAGAGGAGGGACGGTTCCTCAAGGTCATCGCCGCCTGTGGAGCGTTGGAGCCTGCCGTCGGGTTGCTGATTCCGGTCGACGAGTCTCTCCTGGGGTGGGCGGTCAGTCACGACGCACCGCTCATGTCCGATGACATGGGTGCCGATCCGCGCAGCCTCCATCCGCCCGGGTTCCCCGTGCAACTCAAGACAGCGGCCATCGTCCCGCTTCGCTCGGCCAACTTCACGGTCGGCACGGTGAGCGTTTACAACCGTCGCGACGGGCAACCCTTCAGCGACCACGACCTGCGGCTGCTCCAGATCCTGGGTGACCAGGTGGTGGTAGGCCTCGACCGAGCCTCGGTCCTGGAGGAGAGCCGGCGCAACGAGCTCGCCCTGCGAACCAAGAATCTGGAGCTGCAGCGGGTCACCCTGCTCAAGAACGAGTTCCTGGCCAACATGTCGCACGAGCTGCGCACGCCGCTGAACGCGATCATCGGATTCTCCGACCTGATACTCGAAGGCAGCACCGGCGAGCTCAGCCCCCAACACCAGGAATTCACCGAGGCGGTGCTGCGGAACGGGAAGCACCTGCTCACCCTGATCAATAGCGCCCTCGACCTCTCCAAGATCGAGGCCGGCCGGATGACCCTGTCCCTGGCCCTCACCGACCTCCGTGAAGCGATCGTGGATGCTGTGGCCGACACCGCGAGCCTGCGTACGGCGAAGCGACAGGAGTGCACTATCAACCTCGATCTTGCACCGCTTACAGTCATCGCCGACGGCGGCCGTATCCGGCAGATCCTCTTCAACCTCCTGTCCAACGCTTCCAAGTTCACGGCCGAAGAGGGGAAGATCTCACTGGCCGCCGTGCGCACCCGGGCCCCACTCAAGCAACCAGCCCAGCGGGCGGGCGATCAGCCGCGACTGGTTCCCCAGGATGTGGTATGGGTATCGGTGGCCGACGAGGGCATCGGGATCAAGCGTGAGGACCTGCCCAAGCTCTTCCAGGAATTCAGTCAGGTGGACAGTTCGTCCAGCCGGCGGGCACAAGGCACCGGACTGGGGCTGGCGCTGTGCAAGAAGTTCGTGGAGATGCATGGGGGGACCATCGGCGCGGACTCGGTCTACGGGAAGGGGGCGGCGTTCTGGTTCCTCCTTCCAGCGGACGGCCCGGTACGGCGGACCACCGCGGCGGAGCGCGCTTGAGTATACTCCATCCCATGCATCGCTCCCGCTTCCTCCGGCGATCGCACCTCCGCGCCCTGAAGGCGTCCCTTCTGCTGGCAGTCTTCCTGTCAGCCGGTACCAGCCTGCCCAGCCTGGACGCCGTGCTGTATCACTCGGCCGCCGACCTCGACCGCTCCCAGCCCCACGTCGAGCCGGCCGGTGGATGTCTCAGCCATTCGGATCACTGCAGCCTGGGCCGCACCGCTTCCGGCTCCGGCGCAGTCGCCACCGTGCGTGGCGTCACCCGCCTCGAGCCGATCCAGAGCCCCACCCCGCCGTGCGCGCGGCGGCTTCAGCCTGCCTGCGCCGACCGCAGCGCAATACCCCAACCCCGAGCTCCGCCCTTCTTCCGATCCGTCTGACCGCCGCGCCCCGCGGCGCGACACTCACACGATCGGAGGACCACATGAACTTCCGTGCTCGCACGGCCATTCTGGCGGCCGCCTGCTGGCTGGGAGTGGGATCTCATGCCTGGGGACAGACTCCCGCATCACTGGACTCTCTGCGCCGCAACTTGAGCGCGGTCTCAGCCAGAATCGACTCGCTGGAAGCTGGGCTCTGCCCCGCGGCGACGACGGCGGCACCAGCGAAACCCTCGGGAAACGCCCGAGCCGATAGTCTGGCCGCCACGCTCGACCGCCTCAACCGGCGCGTGGAGGCGATCCGCTCGACACGGTGTGCCGGCCGCTCGCCGGGTCAGCCGCCGGACTCGACCGACGACCTTGCCGCTATCCGGGCTGCCGCAGCCGAGGCGGCGGGGCAAACCGGTGACAGCGTACCCGCCGACACTGCGGCGAAACCGGCGGGGGGCCCCAGGAGCGCCAACCTCCTCAACCCCGAGATCAGCGCGACCGGAGATGTCCGCCTCGTAGCTGAAGAGGGGGTACGGGGCATCAATGCGGTGGCACACGAGTTCGAGTTTGCCTTCCAGGCGGCGCTCGACCCGTACTCCAGCACCAAGATTTTCCTGTCAGCGGGCGAGGAGGGCGTGGGAGTCGAGGAAGGATATATCTACTACGCAGGCCTGCCCGGACACCTGCGGTTGGATCTCGGCAAGTTCCGTCAGCAGGTGGGCGACCTCAACCGCTGGCACGGTCACGCGCTGCCCGAGACCCAGTACCCGCTGGTTTATCAGCGCTTCCTTGGCGAAGACGGCCTCGCCGGTATCGGCGTCTCCCTGTATACCAACCTGCCGTTCTCGATCGCCGGAGCAACGCACGAGGTGTGGTTCCAGGCCACCACCGCCGAAAGCGACCCGCTGCTGGCCGGCAGCGGGCATCCGCTCTTCCTGGGACGGTTGCAAAACTTCTGGCAGCTCAACCGCAGCACATACGCGCAGATCGGCCTGACCGGGCTGGGTGGGAACAACCAGGACGCCGATCTCCGGAGCCGGGTGGTAGGAGCCGACTTCCGAGTGACCTACCGGCCACCCAATGCAGGGACCCGCCGGGACGTCACCTTCCGCGGAGAAGGATACCAGCTACACGCCACCGAGCTGGGCGCAACCACCAACCGTTACGGCGCATTTCTGGACCTCCAGGCGCGCACCAGCCAACGATGGATCCTCGGCGCCCGCTACGATTACGTCGAGGCCCCGCGAGGGCTGCCTGATACCGAGTGGAGGATCACGCCCGCGCTCACCTGGTGGCAAAGCGAGTTCGTGTACCTCCGCCTGGAGGGAGAACACCGCAACACCGATCTCGAGGGTAGCCGCAACATGCTGACATTCCAGGCGGTATGGGCCATGGGACCGCATAAGCATGAGACGTACTGACGGCGGGGCGGCGGGGCAGCGGGGCGGCTAACAGCGACACCTAACCGAACGATTGAAGGGAATACACTAATGATGTTCACATCACTGATCATTCTCGGTAGCCTGATCGGACACCCAAGTGCCCCGCCGCCCCGCGGCTCTGCGGCCCCGCCTGTAAAAATCGTCACCAGCCTCACCACCTACGGCGCCATCGCTCGCGAGATCGCCGGCGACCGAGGCACGGTCACCTCGATCGCCCAGGGAGACGAAGACCCCCACTTCGTGCAGCCCAAGCCCAGCTTCGTGAAGATCCTGCGCGACGCCGACCTGTTCGTCACCACCGGGATGGACCTCGAGCTCTGGGTACCGGCCCTGCTTGACCGGGCCGGCAATCGCAGGATCATCGAGAGCGGGCCGGGCTACGTCGCCGCCTATCGCGGCATCGACTTGCTCGAAGTTCCGACCTCGCTGAGCCGCGCGGGGGGCGACATCCATGTGGACGGGAATCCCCACATTCACACCGATCCGCTGAACGGCATCATCATCGCCCGCAACATCCTAGCGGGGCTCCAGAAGATCTCTCCCGAGAACTCGGCCTTCTTTGCGGGGAGGGAGCAGGATTTCGAGAACCGGGTGCTCGATGCCACGATGGGGCCGGCTCTGGTCAAGGTCCTGACCCCATCGACCGCCTTCGAGCTGCTGCGCACCGACAAACTCCAGGACTTCCTCGGCCGGCAGAAATACCAGGGCAAGCCACTCCTGGATCAGCTGGGTGGCTGGCTCAAACAGGGCGAGGTCTTGCGGGGTAAGGAGATGGCCTGCTACCACAAGGAGTGGGCCTACTTCAGCCGGAGATTCAAGATTGACTGCATCACCTTCATCGAGGCTAAGCCGGGCATCCCGCCGACGCCGAAACACGTGCAGGACGTGATCGCGCTCATGCGGCAGCGCAAGGTTCCGGTGCTGTTCGCCTCGAACTATTTCGACCGCAAGCAGATCGACCAGGTTGCCGAACGCACCGGGGCGAGGGCAGTCGTCGTTCCAGAGAACACCGGTGGCGCCCCTGGAGTGGACACCTACTTCGACCTGGTCAACACCTGGGTGAGCAGCCTCGCGGCTGGATTTCATGATGTGACGCTCAAGACCGGAGCCCCGTAATGGACCTGAGTCTCTTTCTACCGCCCTTGGTGGCGTGTCTGGTGCTGGTGGCGATCCACTCCTACCTCGGGCTGCACGTGATTGCCCGGGAAGTGATCTTCGTGGACCTGTCGCTGGCCCAGATGGCGGCGCTCGGCTCTACCGTCGCCATTCTGGCGGGTAGCCAGCCGGATTCACCCCAGTCGTTTCTCTACGCACTGGGCTTCACCACCATCGGGGCGGCCCTGTTCGCCTTGACCCGGACTACGGAGAAGGGTCCGGTCCCGCAGGAGGCCATCATCGGCGTGGTGTTCGTCATGGCTTCGGCCGCGGCGATCCTGGTGGCGGATCGCACCCCCCGAGGGGGGGAGGCTATCAAGGACATCCTGGTGGGGAGCCTGTTGTGGGTCACCTGGCCGACGATCGTCCGCCTCGCGGCCGTCTATGCCCTGGTCGGGATCTTTCATTGGGTCCTGCGGAAACGCTTCCTGACCATCTCCTTCGAGCCCGAAACCGCCATCGCGAGAGGCTGGCGCATCCGGTGGTGGGATTTCTGGTTCTATCTCTCGTTCGGCCTCGTCATCACCTTCTCGGTTCCGATCGCGGGAGTCCTGCTGGTGTTTTCCTTCCTGGTTGTACCGGCGGCGATCGCGTTTCAGTTCACCCGGCGTCACGGCACCCTGGCCGCGATCTCCTGGCTGTCGGGAACGTTCGCTTCAGCGCTCGGTCTGTGGGTGTCTTTTCACTACGATCTTCCGACCGGGCCGGTGGTCGTCTGCATGTTCGGGCTGTTGCTGCTGGGAGCCTATCTACTGCGGAGGGCCATGGGGCGGCGCGCCTCTACTGTCGCGCCGAGGACCGCGGCGGGGTAGCGGGGTGGGCTCTCAACCCGTTCGGCCTGGCTGCGGGCTTGCCATTCTGAACCTGAACCGGGGGCAGGGCGGCACGGCAGAGGAGCTCGAGGTGGGCAGCCACACAATCGGCCAGCCGCTGAGCGGAATCCACGTGCGATTCCGTCAGCGCGCTGGGCGCCGCTGCGTTGAAGATCAGAGCGCCGCGAACCCTCCCCTGAACCCGCAACGGCACGATCAGCCTGCTCTCCTCCGGAGCCTGAGCAAACACGTGCGGCACCTCGCCCTGGAGCACGCGCCCCAGCGCGGTTTCGTTTACCGGTACCAGCGGAAGCTTGAGGAGCGCCCGCCGTTCGCCCGGCTGCATCAGGATGACGCGGTCGCCCTCGAGGAGCCGAAGGGCAAACATCAGCTTGTCGAACGGGAGAAGGCGTGCGCCTTCTTCCGCAATCAGCCGCGTGGCGGTGGCCGGGTCGGACGTGGTGGCCAGCAGGCTTGCAATGCGGAAGACCGGCTCCGTCAACGCATCACGAAGTGGCGGGTGGATCACCGGCGCCGGCGCGGCCCGTCTGTCCTGGGCGTAGTCGGAGGGTATCGACGGTTCCACCCTCCGCAGGAAGCCGGCGACCTGGGGCGCGATCAACCCGGCGAGCAACACCAGCAGCTCCAGATCGTCCGCGCCATAGAGCTCCGGGCCGATGCTTCCGACCAGGAGATAGGCCAGCGAAGAACCCCCAAGACCCATCCGAGCGCCCACAATGGAGCGCACATCGGCTCCATTCGACTCTTCAGCGGTGAGAAAGCCCCGGGGCCA
>DATBSM010000292.1:0-5495 GCA_036559785.1 Gemmatimonadales bacterium | reverse complement strand
CCCTCTGAAAGATTTGTGCTACCTCGGTGGATGGAAGGAGCCGCAGACAGAAGCCCCGCCCGGTGTGAGATCACCAAGCGGGGCAACAGTTTCAGAACATGGGCCTGGGTAGAGTTGAACTACCGACCTCACGCTTATCAGGCGTGCGCTCTAACCACCTGAGCTACAGGCCCTAAGGGACGACAATCAATAACTTCATCGGTGCCAGCGCAAGCCCGCCGGGCGCGGTGCTGCTGATTGTGCTACAGCTTGGGCTCACCGTGAATATAGGGTGGCCTACAGCTCACGGCCGCGGCGGTGTAACCTTCCCCGTCCCTACGATCCCACCTCATCCCTACGATCCACCTCATGACGACTTCAGCCAACCCCGTGACCGCCTCCTTGCGGCAGCCCGCGCTCCGGGCGCCCGAATTCGGACTGGCCCTCGGGCTCGTCGTCGGGCGCTTCGCGCTCGACATGCAGGACCTTCATTACGGCTACTGGACCGACGACGTCGAGCTGACGCCGCAGAACTTGGCCCGGGCCCAGGCCCGCTACACCGACGAGCTGATGGCCGACATCCCCGCTGGCGTGCGCTCGATTCTCGACGTGGGCTGCGGGGCGGGGAACACGGCGCACAAGCTGCTCGAACGGGGCTACGAGGTCGACTGCGTCTCGCCCAACGCCTGGCTCACCGCGGAAGCCCGCAGGGTGTTGGGGACCCGGGCGAGGGTCTTCGAGTCCAAGTTTGAGCACCTCGCCCTGGACCGGACCTACGACCTGATTCTCTTCAGCGAGAGCTTCCTCTTCATGAAGGCGGAACAGGCGCTGGCGCAGGCCGAATCCGCGCTCTGCCCCGGCGGTTACATCCTGATCTCCGACATCTTCAAGCTCCCCGCCGACGAGAAGAGCCCGATCGGCGGTGGCCAGGACCTGCGCCGCTTTCGCGCGCTGCTTGCCGCCTCGCACTTCACCCAGCTCAAGGACACCGACATGACGGCGAATGTCGCGCCGACCTTCGATCTCCTGAGCCGGGCCTACGCCGAGGCGATCGGCCCCGCCTACGGGCTCATCCTCGCCAAGCTCGACGCGTCCTACCCCCTGCTGATAAAGTTCGTGCGCTGGAAATGGCGGGCCAGGATCGCGCGCTACGAGGAGAAGCACTTCAGTGGCAAGCGCGACGGGGCGCACTTCATGAGGCACAAGTCGTATCGGAGGATGCTGTTTCAACTCAGGAACGGGTCGTGAACGACGAACCGATGGTGTCCGACCGGCTGACCGTCCGACCAACTTCAAGAGAACCACGCCGGAATCAGCGCAGCTCCTCGTCCTCGTCGAAGTCCTCCAGCTCCTCGAGCTCGTCTTCGTCGAGATCGTCCTCGTCGTCGTCGTCCAGCTCGTCATCGAGGTCGTCGTCATCCTCGTCATCATCGTCGAAGGTAAACCCGTCATCCTCGAACTCGTCTTCGTCGTCATCGAACTTCCGACGCAGCTCCACGGGTTCCAGCGACTCCTCCCAGGCCGACATGGTGTCCTCCGCCATCCGAATGTTAAGACGCATCGGCCACCCGGGCGGCCCGGGCGGCCTTCTTGCGATCGTTCGCCGGGAGGACCCGCTTGCGGAGGCGGATGGTCTTCGGCGTGACCTCGATGAGCTCGTCTTCCTCGATGTACTCGAGGGCATACTCGAGGGTGATCTCGCGGGGCGGCTCCAGAATGACATTGTCGTCCGAGGCCGTCGTCCGCATGTTGCTCAGCTTCTTTTCCTTGGTCACGTTCACGTCCAGGTCGCCGGGCCGGGAGTTCTCCCCCGCCAGCATGCCCTCGTACACCTGGTCCCCCGGCTCCACGAACATCTGGGCCCGCTCCTGCAGGTTGCCGAGGGCAAAGGCCACCACCGACCCTTCGCGATCGGCGATCAGCACCCCGCGCTTCCGGCCGGCGAGCGGACCGGCCCAGGGTCCGTAATCCAGGTAGCGGTGGTGCATGATGCCGGTGCCCCGGGTGTCGGTCATGAACTCGGAGCGATACCCGAAGAGGCCGCGGGCCGGAATCCGGAAGCTCATCCGGACCATGCCCTGCCCCGGGTTCTTCATCTCCATCATTTCGGTGCGACGAGGTCCCAGCTTCTCCATGACGACGCCCATGTAGTCCTCGGGCACGTCGATCATCAGCTCCTCGTACGGCTCCAGCCGCTCGCCGTCGGGGCCGAGCTTGGTGATGACCCGGGGACGGGAGACCTGGAACTCGAACCCCTCACGCCGCATGGTCTCCATGAGGATGCCGAGATGCAGCTCGCCGCGCCCGGAGACGGTGTGGGTGTCCGGGGTGTCGGTCTCCTCCACCCGGAGCGCAACGTTGCGCTCGAGCTCGCGGTAGAGCCGGTCCTTGAGCTGGCGGCTGGTGACGTACTTGCCGTCCTGCCCGGCGAACGGTCCGTTGTTGACGATGAAGTCCACTGAGATGGTGGGCTCCTCGACCGCGATTCCCTCCATCCGCTCCGGCACGTCCACCGAGGTGAAGGTCTTGCCGATTTCGATCTTCTCGAAGCCGGAGAGCGCCACGATGTCGCCGGCCTCAGCCTCCTGGACCTCCACCCGGTTCAGCCCATCGAAGGTGTAGAGCCGGGTGACCCGGTTGCGCTCGACATCTTCTCCTTCCGGCACCAGGCCCGGCTCACCCAGCGGGAGCAGGACGACCTGGTCGCCAACTCGGACCCGCCCCCGCTCGATCCGCCCGATGGCGATCCGGCCGATGAAGCTGGAGAAGTCGAGCGTCGAGACCAGCATCTGGAAGGGACCCTCGGGGTCGCCCTTGGGCTCCGGCACGTAGTCCAGGATGGTCTGGAACAGCGGGGTTAGATCGGTCCCCGGCTTCTCCAGATCCTTGGTGGCGGTGCCGGCCCGGCTCGACGTATAAAGGAAGGGGGCGTCGAGCTGGTCGTGGGTGGCTTCGAGGTCGATGAAGAGCCCGAGCACCTCGTCGTGGACCCGGAGCGGCTCCGAGTCCGAGCGGTCGATCTTGTTGATGGCGACGATGGGCCGGAGGCCGAGCGCCAGCGCCTTCCGGGTGACGAATCGAGTCTGCGGCATGGGCCCCTCGGCCGCATCCACCAGGATCAGCACACCGTCCACCATGCGGAGAATCCGCTCGACCTCGCCGCCAAAATCGGCGTGGCCCGGCGTGTCCACGATATTGATCTTGGTGCCGTGCCAGCGGACGGCGGTGTTCTTGGCGAGAATGGTGATCCCCCGCTCCCGCTCGAGGGGGTTCGAGTCCATCACCCGTTCCTCGACCTGCTGGTTGGCTCGGAAGGCCCCCGCCTGCCGGAGCATCTGATCAACCAGTGTCGTCTTGCCGTGGTCTACATGGGCGATGATCGCCAGGTTACGAATCAATCCGCACTTCCTCAAATGATCTGAACGGCTGAGGCCCGCACCGCCGGGCCTCTCGGGCGCATATATAGACTAGGCCGTCAGATGCCGCAAGAGAGTGAGAGGAGACCACCCCCAACCCATCGCGGCAGGTGAGCGCTGAACCCTCCGGTCGCTGCGATGGGGAAAAGGAATCTGGGTGAGGAAAGCGCTTAGTGCTTGTGTCCGTGATGATGCGAGTGCCCCGAGGAACTCGCGACCGCACGCGGCTCCTCGCACTCGTGCTGGACCTCGAGCTGGATGGTCACGTGGGCGATGCCGAGCAGCGCCATCTCCGCTCGGATCTGGTCCAGCACCCCCGGATGGGCGTCCAGCCTTGGGACGATGGCATGGCCGCTCATCGCCACCATGCCGCTGGTCACGGCCCAGACATGGAGGTCGTGGACCGCCGTGACCCCCGCGACGCCGAGCATCCGCTGCTGGACCTCGGCCATGGAGACGTGGCCCGGCACCCCTTCCAGCAGGATATCGGTGCTCTCCCGCATCAGCCGCCACGCCCCGACCAGAATCAAGAGTGCCAGCGCCATGGAGATGATGGGGTCCGCCAGGGTCCAGCCGGTGGTCAGGATGACCCCGGCCGCCGCAAGGGCACCAACCGAGCCCAGCGCGTCACCCAGCACATGGAGATAGGCGCCCCTGGCGTTCAGACTCCGGTGCTTGATGCCATGGAGAATGAACAGGCTGACGAGATTCACCAGCAGACCGCCGGCGGCGATCACCAGGAAGAGCTCGGCCCGCACCGGCTGGGGGTGTTGGATGCGTTGGATGGCCTCGAGAATGACCCAGGCCGCAATGCCGAAGAGTGCGGCACCATTGACCAGCGCCGCCAGGATCTCCCATCGCTGGTACCCGTAGGTCTTGCTGGCGTTGGCCGGCCGGAGCGCAATCCAGGCGCTGAGCAGGGACAGTCCGAGGGCGCCGGCGTCGGTGAGCATATGGCCGGCATCGGCCAGCAGCGCGAGGGAGCCGCTGATGTAGCCGCCCACCGCCTCCACGACCATGAAGATCGTGGTCAGCCCTAGGACCACGGCCAAGCGGGACAGCGGGGCAGCGGGGCGGTTCGACGTGAGTGAGATGCAGTCGCCCTGCAAACCTCTCACACCCGAAGGTGACGTTCTGAAAATGGGTTCTCCAGCCATACCCGCAATTTAACCGTCCACTGCCGCGCTGCCCCGCTGCCCCGCAGTCTCCTCCCCCGCTGCCCCGCTGCCCCGCCGCCCCGCCTCTGCCACCCTCATCCGCACCGACTCCGCATGTCCATACAGCCCCTCGGCTTCGGCCAGCGCAATAATGGCATCGGCTTCCCGCACCAGCCGGGCAAAGGCGTACCGTACGACGCTGGTTCGCTTGACGAAGTCATAGACGCCGAGGGGCGAGGAGTACCGGGCGGTGCCCCCGGTTGGGAGCACGTGGCTCGGTCCCGCCAGATAGTCGCCCACCGGCTCGGGGGTGTCGTCGCCCAGGAAGATGGCGCCCGCGTTCCGGATAGAGCTGGCGATCCGTTCGGCGCCCTCGGCGGCAATCTGGACGTGCTCGGGAGCCCGCCGATTCACCACCTCGATGGCGTCGCGCATGGAGCCGGCCAGGACGATGAGGCCGTTCCGCTCCAGGGACGCACGGGCGATGGCAGCCCGTGGGGTGCGATCCAGGGCCCACTCCAATGCGGCCGTCAGCGCCTCTGCTAGATCCGGATCGGTGGTCACGCACCAGCTGGTCGCGTCTTCGTCGTGCTCCGCCTGGGCAATCATGTCGGCCGCGACCCGGTCAGGCCGGGCAGTGGAATCGGCGACGATGAGGACCTCGGTGGGCCCGGCGATCATGTCGATCCCCACCTGCCCTACCACCTGGCGCTTGGCTTCGGCCACCCAGCGGCTCCCCGGCCCGACGATCTTGTCCACCCGGGGAATGGTCCGGGTACCGTAGGCCAGCGCCGCGATGGCCTGGGCCCCGCCTACCCGGAACACCCGGGTGACCCCGGACAGGGCGCAGGCCGCCAGCACCGCATCGGTGACCCCAGTGGGCGGCACCACGGCGATGATCTCCTGGACTCCAGCCACCAGCGCCGGGACCGCGTTCATGACC
>DATBSM010000291.1:0-16712 GCA_036559785.1 Gemmatimonadales bacterium | reverse complement strand
GGAGGGCACCGTCACTTTCGGCGGCCTGACCGATTCCGAGCTCCGCTATCGCCAGCGTTACGCCGACCTGGCTGTGCATCCGGATGTCCGCCAGGTCTTCGTGCTCCGCGCCAAGGCCACCGCCTTCATCCGGCGCTTCCTGGACGAGCGCGGGTTTCTCGAGGTCGAGACCCCGATTCTGCAGCCCCTCTACGGCGGTGCCGCGGCGCAGCCGTTCGTAACCCACCACAATGCGCTTGATATGCCCCTGTACCTCCGCATCGCGGACGAGTTGTATCTCAAGCGGCTGCTGGTAGGGGGGATCGAGCGAGTCTACGAGATCGGGCACGACTTCCGGAACGAAGGCATGGACCGGACCCACAATCCGGAATTCACCATGCTGGAGCTGTACCAGGCATACGGTGACTACACCGACATGATGAGCCTCACCGAGGCACTGATGTCCGGGGTCGTGCAGCATTGCCTGGGCACTACTGTGCTGGAGCGGTCCGGCGTGAGGCTGGACTTCGCGCCCCCGTTTGAGCGGGTGCCGTTCATCGACGGCATCCGGGCGCGCACCGGCCTCGACCTGCGGACCGCCACCGAGGACGCGATGCGCGCTGCCCTCCTCAAGGCCCACGCCGATCCGCAGGCGATCTCGGCCTTGTCCGGCGCCCGGCTCCAGGATGAGGTATTCAAGGTCTTCCTCGAGCCCCACCTGGTGCAGCCGACCTTCGTCGTTGACTATCCCAAGGCGCTGTCGCCGCTGGCCAAGGAGCATCGCAGCGACCCGTCGCTCACCGAGCGGTTCGAGCTGTTCGTGGGCGGACGGGAGCTGGTCAACGCCTTCAGCGAGCTCAACGATCCCGACGATCAGCGTCGCCGGTTCGAAGATCAGGTGCAGCAGCGGGCCGCGGGCAACCAGGACGCGCACAGCTTCGACGCTGACTATATCCGGGCCCTCGAATATGGGATGCCTCCCGCGGGCGGACTCGGTTTGGGCATCGATCGTTTGATGATGCTCATCGCGGACAAGCCTTCGATTCGCGACGTCATCATCTTTCCTGCCATGCGTCCGGAGGACTCATGAACAAGTGGCGCGCATGGATTCGGTGGCCGTCTGCGGCCGAGTGGCGCAAGATCCGCGCGGGTGCCAGGCTGGAATGGCGGATCGCGCGGCGTTATCTCCGGAGCCGGCGGACCGCCCGCACGGCATCCCTCAACACCGTGATCTCCACCGGTGGCGTGGCAGTCGGGGTGACGGCGCTGATCGTGGTGCTTGGGGTGATGAATGGGCTGCGCGATGACTTGCGGGAGCGGATCCTGGTGGCTAACCCCCATCTCCGCATCCTCACCTTCGGCTCCGGGCTCCGGCTGGACGACTGGCAGGGGGTCATCAAGGAGATCCGCAAGCAGCCGGGCGTGGTGGCGGCCAGTCCCGAGGTCATAAGCCAGGCGGGGATCACCGCGGGCCAGGACTACGGCGAGGGGGTCAACCTGGTCGGGTTCGATCCCGATACTGGAAGTAAATCAGTCACTTCGCTGCCCCAGGCGGTCACTAAGGGCGATCTGTCATTCAAGGTAAGCAAGCCCGGCGTGGACGGAGCCGTCCTCCTCGGTTCTCGTCTGGCCTCCCGGCTCTCGGTCTACCCGGGCGATATCGTCACTCTGGTGCCGGTCACCCAGGCCAAGATCAACCCGGCGCTCGGGGTGGCGGTCCCGCGATTCTGGAAGTTCGAGGTCACCGGCCTGTTCGACACCGGCATGTTCCAGTACGACAACCAGTTCGTCGTCATGTCCCGGGAGATGGCGCAGCGGTTCACCGGGCTGGGCGAGGCGGTGTCCGGTGTCGCAGTCCGGCTAGAGGATCCCGAACGGGCCCCGGAGATCGGTGCGGCACTGGAGAAGCGGCTGGGCTACCCGTACCGAGCGCTCGATTGGCAAACTCAAAACTCCAGCCTCTTCAGCGCGCTCCAGCTGGAAAAGCTTGCCATGGGCTTGGTTATCTTTTTCATCATGGTCGTGGCTGCCTTCAACATCGTCGGGACACTCACGATGGTAGTAACCGACAAGACCCGGGAGATCGGTATCCTGCAGGCGATGGGGCTCACCTCGCCGGCCATCGCCCGGATTTTTCTGGTCCAGGGTGCGGTGATCGGTGGAGTCGGAACCCTGCTGGGCCTGGTGCTCGGCCTGACTGTTTCCTACATCGTGGACAGCTCTGGCTGGGTCCGGATCAACCCGGCCGTCTACTTCATTGATCACCTGCCGGTCCACATCGAATGGCAGGATGTCGCGGTGGTCGTGCTGACCAGTCTCGCGATCGCCGTCGCCGCTACCCTCTATCCCTCGCGCGCCGCCGCCGCGCTCACACCGGTCGAGGCCATCCGCCACGAATGACGGCGATCCTCGAGGCCCAGGGGCTCCGCAAGGTCTACCGCGGCGGCGACGGCAATCCCATCGAGGTGTTGTCGGGTGTCGATCTGATGGTGAACCGGGGCGAGTTCGTCGCCATCGTGGGAGCCAGCGGCTCGGGAAAGAGCACCCTGCTGCACCTGCTGGGGGCGCTCGACAGCCCCTCAGGTGGGACGGTGCGGCTGGGCGGCCAATCGTATGTCGATGAAACCCCCGAGAGCCTGGCCGCGATCCGGAACCGAAAACTGGGGTTCGTATTCCAATTCCATCACCTTCTCCGAGAATTTACCGCGCTGGAGAACGTGATGATGCCGCTCCTGATCGCCGGTGAGGACGATGCGAAGGCCCGCTCCCGGGCCGAGGAGCTGCTGGCTGCGGTAGGTCTGGCCGGACGGATGTCGCACCGGCCTTCCCAGCTGTCAGGGGGGGAGCAGCAGCGGGCAGCGGTGGCGCGCGCCCTCATCGCAGATCCACTCGTGGTGCTGGCCGACGAACCGTCCGGCAACCTGGACAATGCCAACAGCGAGCGACTGCATGGGCTCTTCGCGCATTTATCTCGGGAGTTCGAGACCGCGCTCATCGTAGTCACCCACAACCGATCCCTGGCGGCGCGAGCCGACCGGGTGCTGTCGCTCGAGGGCGGACGCCTGGTACCCCTCTCCGGCGTGGAGTCCATGCCCTGATGTCCTGCGAGCAGTGCCGGGAGCGTGAGGCGGTCATTCACCTCACCCAGATTGTCAACGAGCAGGTGACCACCCTGCATCTCTGCGAGCGCTGCGCCGCGGAGAAAGGGGTGGAGAGCCCCGGCGCCGCGCCGAAAACGCCGCTGGGCACCTTCCTCGCCGCCATGGGGGAGGAACTGCCCGACACACCGGCACCTCGGTCTGGCGATACCTGCGCTCGCTGCGGCGGGTCGTTGCAGGATTTTCGGGAAAGCGGCAGGCTGGGCTGTTCCGAGTGCTATCGATCCTTCGAAGTGCCGCTGCGCGACCTGCTGCGCCGGCTGCACGGCTCGACCCACCACATGGGCGAGCGGTATACCGAGGCGGGTGGAAGTAGCCCGCCGAGCACGCCCAACCCGGCCATCGAGCTGCGAGAGCAGCTCCGCGTGGCGGTGGAGACGGAGAACTTCGAGCTGGCGGCCGAGATCCGCGATCGCCTGCGGGTGATGGAATGATCGACCTCAGCCTGCTCACCGACGGCGGGGTTGGCTGGCTCGATGCCAGCGGCCCCTCCAGCCATCTGATCCTGTCGACCCGGATCCGGTTGGCGCGGAACCTGGCGGGGCGGGTTTACCAAGGCCGTAACTCGGAGTCCGAACGGGAGGACATTCTCCTGACTGTGGAGGCCGCGGCGCGGGACACCGTGCTGCTCCGGCGGGCCATCAAGTTCCGGCTCGACCGGCTGGATCGGAGCGATCGACAGCTGCTGCACGAACGGCATCTGGTGAGCAAGGAGCTCGCCGGACTGGACGCCGATGGACGGGTCCGTTCGGGCGCCTCGCTGCTGGTTCAGGATCGTCTCGGCGTGATGCTGAACGAGGAGGATCACCTCCGGCTTCAGGGCCTCCATTCCGGGTTCGCGCTGGACGCCGCGTATGCCGAGGTCGACCGGCTGGACGCCGAATTGGGACAACGACTTGCATTCGCATTTCACTCTGAATTTGGTTACCTTACGAGCTGTCCGACCAACGTCGGTACCGGGCTTCGGGCTTCGGTTTTGATCCACCTTCCCGGCTTGGTGCTCACCAAGGAAATCTCCAAGGTGCTGCAGGGGCTGGCGCAGGTGGGACTGACCTTCCGAGGCCTGTATGGTGAAGGAAGCGAGGTCGTCGGCAACTTCTTCCAACTGTCCAACCAGACGACTCTCGGCAGTTCCGAGTATGAGCTGCTCGATCACCTCGGCAAGATGGTCCGGCAGGTCATGGACTACGAGGAGCAGGCCCGGCAGGTGCTACTGCGCGACGCACCGGCCATTATCGAAGACAAGGTCTGGCGCGCGTACGGTCTGCTTCGGTATGCCCGAGCGCTGTCATTCGAAGAGGCCATGAACTTGTTGAGCGGCGTGCGACTCGGTGTCGGCGTGAACCTCATTCCCGATGTCGGCATGTATACGCTGAACAAGTTGTTGGTGTACACCCAGCCGGCCCACCTGGCGGTGGCTGAGGGGGTGGCACCGGCCGATCCCGACCTGCCCGTTCGACGGGCACAATTCGTGCGCAAAGTGTTGGAATCCGAGGTGGGACGCCGTGGATGAGCCGCGACGGCACGGCCTCGGAGCTACGTAGGATATCGCAATGAACGGCTACAATTTCACCGATCGTGTCCGTAAAGTCCTGCAGATGGCCCGCGAAGAGGCGGCGCGGCTGCATCACGAATACGTGGGGACGGAGCACATCCTCCTCGGCCTGATTCGCGAGGGCGAAGGGGTGGCGGCGGCAGTTCTCACTAACCTGAACGTCGATCTCGAAGACATCCAGCAGAAAATCGAGGAAACAGTGAAGAAAGGGAAAGCCGCCGCGGCGGCCGGTCCCGATCTTCCCTACACCTCCCGAGCCAAGAAGGTGCTCGAGCTGGCCATGACCGAAGCGCGGGAGCTTAATCACTCCTACGTCGGCACCGAGCATTTGCTGCTCGGACTCCTGCGAGAAGAGAAGGGCATCGCCGCCCAGGTCCTCACCGATGCCGGTGTCAACCTGGAACAGTCGCGCGCGGAGACCCTGCGTCTGCTGGGCAGCGATATGCCCCAGACCACATCCGGCGGCGGCAGCGCCCAGCCCAGCTCGGCGCCCAAGTCGGAGAAGAAGTCCAAGACTCCCGCACTCGACCATTTTTGTCGCGATCTGACGCAGCTTGCGGCGGAGGGCCAGCTCGATCCGACGATCGGCCGGGCCAAGGAGATCGAGCGCGTCATGGAGATCCTGGCCCGCCGGAAGAAGAACAATCCGGTCCTCATCGGCGAGCCCGGTGTCGGCAAGACGGCCATCGTCGAAGGGCTGGCGCTGCTCATTGCCAATGGGCTCTGCCCTGACGTGCTGCGCGACCACCGGGTGCTCTCCCTGGATATGGCCGCGGTCATCGCCGGCACCAAGTACCGGGGTCAGTTCGAGGAGCGGCTCAAGGCGGTCATGAACGAGATCGCCCAGAACAAGCAGATCATTCTCTTCATCGATGAGCTGCACACGCTGGTAGGAGCCGGCGCCGCTGAAGGCGCAATCGACGCCTCCAACATGCTGAAGCCCGCGCTGGCCCGGGGCGAGCTGCAGTGCGTGGGCGCCTCGACCCTGAACGAGTACCGCAAGTACATCGAGAAGGACGGGGCACTCGAGCGCCGGTTCCAGACCGTCGTGGTCGAGCCACCTTCAGTTCCCGAGACAGTCGAGATCCTGAAAGGTCTCAGGAAAAAGTACGAAGACCACCATCGGATCAGCATCCCCGACGCCACGCTCAGCGCGGCGGCGGAGCTCTCCGAGCGCTACATCACGGATCGGTTCCTGCCGGATAAGGCGATCGACGTCATCGACGAGGCTGGCGCCCGGGCGCGTCTGGCCTCGCAGGTTCCGCCGGCCGAGGTAGCCGAGCTCAAGACCGCGCTGGAGAAGGTGAACGTCCAGAAGGAAGATGCGGTCCGGGACCAGAACTTCGAGCGCGCCGCCTCGCTCAGAGACCAGGAGCGGGACCTGCAGAATCAGATCCGGCTCAAGCAGGAGGAGTGGGAGAAGGAGCGGCAGACTCGCCGTCCGGTCATCGACGAGGAGGCCATCGCCTTCATCGTATCCCGCTGGACTGGCATTCCGGTCACCCGGCTTCAGGAAGCCGAGACCGCCCGGCTGATGCGGATGGAGGAGGAGATCCATGAGTCTGTGGTCGGTCAGGACGAGGCCATCAAGGCCGTGTCCCGGGCCATCCGGCGCTCCCGGGCCGGGCTCAAGGATCCTAACCGCCCCATCGGCTCGTTCATCTTCTCCGGCCCTACCGGCGTCGGCAAGACCGAGCTGGCTCGATCGCTGGCCAAGTTCCTGTTCGCCGACGCATCGGCCCTGATCCGGGTGGACATGTCGGAGTACATGGAGAAATTCTCGGTGTCGCGCCTGATCGGTGCGCCGCCGGGCTACGTCGGCTACGAGGACTCCGGCACGCTCACCAAGGCCGTGCGCCGGAAACCCTACTCAGTGGTGCTGCTGGACGAGATCGAGAAGGCGCATCCCGATGTCTTCAACATCCTGCTCCAGGTGCTGGATGAGGGCCATCTGACCGACAACTACGGCCGCATGATCGACTTCAAGAACACCGTCGTGATCATGACGTCCAACGTCGGTGCCCGCGACATCATGCAGGGCAAGACCCTCGGGTTCCACGGGGGCGATTCTCGGCGGACCTTCGAGAAGATGCAGGACACGGTGAAGGAGGAGATGAACAAGGTCTTCAATCCCGAGTTCCTGAACCGGCTCGACGACGTGATCGTCTTCCACCCGCTGGATAAGGAGCACATCTCCCGGATCGTCACGATTCTGCTGAAGGAGGTGCAGCGTCGCCTCGGGGACGAGGTCAAGCTGACACCGGCCGCGGTGGAGTTCCTGGTTGAGCATGGCTACGACCAGAACTTCGGGGCCCGTCCGTTGAAGCGCTCCATCCAGCGCTACATCGAGGATCCCCTCAGCGAGAAGATCCTCATGGGTGACTTTGGCCGGGGAGATGAGATCGAGGTCGATGTCGCTCCCGATGGCGAGCGGCTGGCATTCCGCGCGCTGACCGGCACCCAGGCCTAAGCCCGCACGTCGGGCCCCTCTCGGGGTCCGGTGCGCCCACCATCCGCTTCTTACCGATGCGCCGTTTCCGTCTGATCGTTACCGCCGGCATGCTCCTCATGGGAGCGCCGGCGGCCCTGCGGGCTCAGGAGCCCGCGCTGCCCAAGGTCGACAGCGTCAGGGTGGAAGGGAATCAGCGTCTCAGCGCCTCCCAGATCATCGGCAGCTCCGGCCTTATTGTCCATCAGCCGGTCAACTACCGGGACATCCAGCGTGCCATCACTTCGCTGTTCCGCACTGGACAGTTCGACGACGTTCTGGTGGAGCAGCGCAGCGTCGGTGGGCGTCTCATCCTGGTGATCAAGGTCAAGGAACGGCCGGTGCTGGAGAAGTGGGCCGTCCGGGGGGTGAACCGGCTGTCGGAGGGCGACGTCAAAGGCCGGGTGCATTTGAGCGAGGGCCGCCCCCTGGATCGGAACGCGGTTGAGCAGGGTCGGGCGGGCATCGACTCGTTGTATAAGGAGAAGGGGTACTACGCCTCGAAGGTGAAGGTGCTGCAGCTGCCCCAGCAGTCAGGAAAAGTCCGAGTGGTGTTCGATGTCGACGAAGGTGAGCGCGTCTCCATCAGCCAGGTTGTGGTGGACAGCAACAAGCGCTTCTCCGACAAGGCGGTGGTGAAGCAGATGTCTAGCCGTCCGGAAGGCTTCTGGTGGTTTCAGAAGGGCGAGTATGACGAGGACAAGGTCGAGGAGGACGTGCGCGAACGGCTCCCCGGCTGGTATGCTGACCAGGGATACGTGGACTTCCAGGTTACTCACGACTCTCTGGTATCGGACTCCGCCGGCGGGAAGGCGGTCCTGCGGCTGACGGTCGACGAGGGAGAGGTCTACCGGGTCGGGACCTTCGACATCCAGGGGAACCGGCGCTTTTCCACTGAAGAGTTGAGGACGCTCTATCCGTTCGGGCCGATCGGACCCACGGGCGCGCCGATCGGGAAATCCCGAGCCTTCAGCCGTTCGGAGTGGGCCGAGGCCACGGAGAAGGTGCAGAACCTATACGCCAATAACGGGTACATCTACGCCCAGGTCCAGCCGGAGGAGGCCCGGCGCACCGGAGCTGTGGGCAACCCGCTGGTGGATCTACACTGGAACATCCGTGAAGGCTCGCCGGCCACGATCAACAAGGTCGAGATCGTCGGCAACGACGTCACCCACGAACGGGTGATCCGGGAGGCGATCGTCATGCTCCCTGGCGATCTCTTCAGCCGTGAACGGCTGATACGCTCCTACCAGAACGTCTCCAACCTGGGGTTCTTCCAGCAGCCACTTCCATCCCCCGACGTCAAGCCGGCCGCCAACGGTGTCGATGTGGACATCGTCTTCCGGGTCGAGGAGAAGCGCACCGGCAACATCAACTTCGGGGCCTCCCTGGGGCAGGGGACCGGCGTGGGCGGGTTCCTCGGGCTGGAGGAGCCCAACCTCTTCGGCCGGGGCAAGCGGGGCAAGCTGCAATGGCAGTTCGGCCAGAACATCAACGACTTTACCCTGAGCTATACCGACCCCGCCATTCGCGAGAGCCGCATTTCTGGCACCGTCTCACTCTTCGACTCTCGGGCCCGCTATACCGTCGGTGACCTGGGGCGGCGGAAGCAGACCGGTGGGAGCTTGCAGCTCGGTTTCCCATTTCTGGGGTCACGCTACACCCGGCTGTTCACCTCGTACTCCTTTCAGCGCATCCGGTACAGCGAGGGCTCGGCCGACCTTCAGGCCCGGTTTCAGTGCAGCGCGTGCACCCGGTCGACCCTGGGTGCGAGCGTACTCCGCGACACCCGGATCGGCCTCCCATTCGCCACTGGCGGCGCTCTCGCCAATCTCAGCGGCGAGCTGAACGGCGGGTTCCTCGGAGGCACCGGCAACTATCGCAAGCTCGATCTCGAGGGCCGCTGGTATGCACCGCTCGGGACCCTTGGCGGCGGTGGGCAGCTCGGCGCCGGCGTTCAGTTCGTGCTCGGTCTGACCGCCAAGTCCGGCTTTATCTTTGGTGATGTTGGACCGTTCTTTACCGAGATGTATTCGCTGGGCGGAGTGCAGTATGGCGTCCCCCTGCGTGGCTACGAGGAGTTCTCCATCACACCGAATGGGTTCGACGCTTCAGCCGGCGGAAACAACGCGGCCAGCCCGGACGCCTTCGGCGAGGCGTACTCCGCCTTCACCATCGAGGCTGGCGCGCGGATCAGCCAGGCGCTCTACATCAGCTCCTTCTTCGATGCGGGCAACGTCTATCGGAGCGCCCGGCAGTGGGATCCCACCCGGCTGTTTCGTGGCGCCGGCTTCGGGGCCGCGGTGATCTCGCCACTGGGACCGATCGGAATAGATTTCGGCTATGGTTTCGACCGAACGAACGCCCTCGGACAGCCAAAGCCCGGTTGGCAGCTGCACTTCAAGCTGGGCAATTTCTTTTAGGCAGGACGCACCTTTCAACTGGAGTGAAGCATGAAGCTTGCCGTCGTGGTAGCCTGGGTCGCTGTGATCGCCGTGTCCGTGGCAGGGACGAAGTCCCTGGCAGCCCAACAGGCCGGAAGCAAGGTTGCCTATGTCAACACCCAGGCGGTACTCAAGCAGACGCCCGGATACGTCAAGGCGGAGTCGACCTTCACCAAGGAGCTGGAGACCTATCGGGTGGAGGTGCAGAAGCTTCAGGCCACGCTCGATTCGGCCGCGTCCGACTTCGATCAGCAGTCGGTCATGCTGAGCCCGACGCAGCGGGCGGCGAAGCGCAAGGATCTCCAGGGACAGCAGCAGAAGCTGGAGCAGCGCACCCAGGAGCTGCAGCAGCGAGCCGCAACCCGGGAGCGCGAGCTGCTCGACCCGATCCAGAGCAAAGTCAACAGCGTCATCGAAGGGGTTCGAGCGGCTGGCAATTATGCGATCATCTTCGACGTCAGTGCGCCGAACAACGGCATCGTCACGGCGGACAAGTCGATCGACCTGACTCAACGGGTGATTCAGCAGCTCAAAGCGGGCAGCTGATCTCGTGACATCCGGAAGCCTTACCGCGCGGGCGGTCGCCGACCTGGTCGGTGGCCGCCTGCTTGGCGATGGGGGTATCCGGATCCACCGGGTGAGGCCGCTCGACCGGGCCGGCCCCGACGCGCTGTCCTTCGCGGTTTCAGTCCGCTACGCGGCCGAACTGGACAGCTCCAAGGCGGGCGCCGTGCTGGTCCCCGAAGCGTTGGCTTCGGGAGCCGGGCCCGGCACCCGGATTGTCGTCGCTGACCCATACGGCGCGCTCGTCCGGGTTCTGCACGCGCTGTATCCCAGCGAGCCTCCCGAAGCAGGTACAGACCCCACCGCGCGTATCGGCGCAGGCGCAGTGATCGGCCCTGATGTGTCCATCGGGCCCTACGCGGTGCTGGGCCGGAACGTGCAGATCGGCGCACGCTGCCGCTTGGCACAGGGGGTCTCTATTGGCGATGGGGTTGTGATCGGAGATGACACGATCCTGGGACCGGGTGTGGTGTGCTGCCCGGGCACCCGCATCGGCAGTCACGTGGTGGTGAAGGCCGGTGCCGTGCTCGGCGGCGATGGTTTCGGCTATCTCTCCGACGGCAACGGGCACACTCGAATTCCGCATGTGGGGGGCTGCATCCTGGAGGATGAAGTGGAGGTGGGCTCCAACACCTGCATCGACCGGGGCACCATCGACGACACCGTGGTAGGCCGCGGGACCAAGGTGGACAACCTGGTGCAGGTGGGGCACAACGTCCGAATCGGCGAGCGCTGCCTCATCATGGCGGGCGTCGGGATTGCCGGCAGCACGCGGGTGGGGAACGACGTCATCCTGGCCGGGCATGTCGGCGTCACCGATCACCTCACCATCGGCGATCGGGCCCGCATCGCCGCCAAGAGCGCCATCTTCGGCGACGTGCCCGCGGGGGCCTCGTTCAGCGGCCACCCGGCGCGGCCGCATCGTCAGTTCCTGCGGGCGCAGGCCGCCATGTACCGCCTCGCCGGCATCGTGGACGAGTTGGAGCGTCTGGTGCCGGAGCAGGCGCCCCGTGGCTAGGCGCACCCTGGCCCGGAGTGCGCGGGTGAGCGGGATCGGCCTGCACACCGGCGCCTCGGCTTCGGCAACCTGCCAGGGAGCGCCGTCGGGGCAGGGCATCGTGTTCCGTCGCACCGACCTCCCTGGCTCTCCGGTGATTCCGGCTCGATTGAGCGAGGTGCAGTCCACCGAGCGCCGCACGGTGCTGGGACAAGGCGAAACGGTGGTGCAGACCGTCGAGCACGTGCTGGCTGCCGCGGCTGCGCTCCAGATCGACGATCTCACCATTGACCTCGATGGCCCCGAGGCCCCCATCGGGGATGGATCGTTCGCTCCCTATCTGACCGCCCTAGAGCAGGCCGGCATCACGGAGCAACCGGGCGAGCCGGTGGTGTATCGGGTCACGACGGCATCCGAGATTTCCGAGGCCGACTCATCCTACGTTGTCGCACCTGCCAAAGTCCTGCGCTTGACTACGACCATCGAGTGGCCCCACCCCCTCATCGGCCGGCAGACCGGGTCGTACGACATCACCCCCGGCGGATTCGCCCGGGAGCTGGCGGAAGCCCGCACGTTCGGATTCCTTCGTGAAGCCGATGCTCTTCGGGCCCGGGGACTGGCGCTGGGTGCCGCGCTCGAATCCACCCTGATACTCTCCGAAGAGGGCCTGATCGGCGGGGCGCTACGCTGGCCCGATGAATTCGTGCGCCACAAGGCCGGCGATATCCTGGGCGACCTGGCCTTGACCGGGGGCCGGGTACAGGGCCACATCGTCGCCACCAAACCGAGCCATCAGGGCAACATTGCGCTGGCGCGCTGGCTCACCCGCACCGGACAGCGAGATGGAGGAGTTGTGATGGACATCGGGCGGATTCTGGACGTGATCCCTCACCGCTATCCGTTCCTGCTGGTGGACCGGATCATCGAGGTGGAGGGCACCAAGCGGATCGTCGGAATCAAGAACGTGACGATCAACGAGCCGTTCTTCCAGGGTCATTTCCCCGGCCATCCGATCATGCCGGGCGTGCTCATCATCGAGGCGATGGCGCAGGTGGGCGGCATGCTGCTGCTCGGTACCATCGAGGATCCCGACCAGAAAGTGGTCTACTTCATGTCGCTCGACAACGTGAAGTTCCGCCGGCCGGTTCTTCCCGGCGACCAGCTCCGCTGCGAGCTCGAGATGCTGCAGAACCGGGGGCGAACCTGCCGCATGAAGGGGATAGCCTACGTCGATGGCCAAGTGGTGGCGGAAGCGGAGATGATGGCCCGGGTGGTGGATCGATGATCCACCCGACCGCGCTGATCGACCCTTCAGCCAGGTTGGGTACCGGTGTGACGGTGGGACCGTGGGCCATCATCGGGCCCCAGGTGACCATAAGCGACCGCTGTCGGATCGGCCCGCGGGCAACCCTGCAGCGCAACGTGCGGCTGGCCGAGGACGTTCGAATTGGCGACGGCGCCATTCTGGGCGGCGATCCGCAGGACCTCAAGTACGGCGGGGAGGAGACGTGGGTCGAAATAGGGCAGGGCACCATCATCCGCGAGTACTCCACGATCAACCGGGGAACCGCGGCCACCCTCAAGACCACTGTTGGAGCCCGCTGCTTCATCATGAGCTATGTGCACCTCGCGCACGACTGTCACGTCGGCGATGACGTGGTGATCGCCAACGCCACCCAGTGCGCCGGCCACGTCACCATCCACGACCGTGCCATCCTCAGCGGGCTCAACGCCGTCCACCAGTTCGTCACCATCGGCACCTACGCCTTCGTCGGCGGCGGGTCCCGGGTCAACCAGGACATTCCGCCATACGTCAAAGCGGTCGGCAATCCGATGGAGCTCTACGGGCTCAACTCGCTCGGCCTCCAGCGGGCGGGCTTCCCGGGAGAAACCGTGGCCGCGCTCAAGCGCGCGTATCGGCTCATCTTCAACTCCGATCTGAACGTGTCGCAGGCGATGGAGCGTGCCCGCACTGAGCTGCCGGCACTCCCCGAGGTCGAACGCTTCCTGACATTCGTCGAGTCCAGTGAGCGAGGCGTGCCGGCGTGACGCCACGGCTGCCGGTTGGCGTCCTCGGAGTGGGCGCGCTGGGGCAGCACCACGCCCGGCACCTGGCCGGTCTCAGCGACGTACGCCTGGTAGGCGTGCATGATATGGACCGAGCCCGGGCGACGAAGATCGCAGCGGATCTGGGGACAGTTGCCTTTGGCGACATGGATCAGCTGCTGGCCCAGGTGGAGGCGGTCACCGTCGCCGTGCCGACACCGGCCCATGCCGAGGTGGGACTGCAGGCTCTGAGGCGTGGCGTCCCGGTTCTCATGGAGAAGCCGCTGGCGGCGACACTGGCCGAAGCCGACGACCTGATCGCCGAGGCCAGCCGCCGCCAGGTCCAGCTTCAGGTCGGGCACATTGAGCGTTACAACCGGGCGATTCGAGCGGCGGAGGCCTACCTCGATGGGCCTCGCTACATCGAGAGTCTGCGGCTGGCGCCGTTTCAGCCGCGGGGAACCGACGTCGCGGTGGTGATCGACCTGATGATCCACGATCTCGACCTCGTGCTGCACCTCACGGGCAGCGTGGCTACCGAAGTTCGGGCTTCGGGGCTGCCGGTCCTCTCGCCTCACCTGGATATCGCCAACGCCCGAGTCGAGTTCGCGAACGGTGCCGTAGCCCTGGCCACCGCATCACGGGTGGCGCGCGAACGGGTGCGCCGGCTTCGCCTCTTTCAGCCCAACGGCTATTTCTCCCTCGATCTTGCCACCGGGACTGGTGAATTCATGCGAGTGCGAGCTGGCTGGCAACCGGGCACCGGCCGAGAGTTGGCCGATGTGGTGGAACGGATCGAGCTGGCGGCACCTGAAGCAGACGCGCTGTCCCTCGAGCTCCAGAGCTTCGTGCACGCGATCCGCGGCGAGCGCGACGTCGTGGTTCGCGGCGAAGAGGGGAGAGCGGCCCT
Source organism: Gemmatimonadales bacterium (assembly GCA_036559785.1). Classification (GTDB taxonomy): domain Bacteria; phylum Gemmatimonadota; class Gemmatimonadetes; order Gemmatimonadales; family GWC2-71-9; genus CAVVWJ01. The sequence goes on along the minus strand of DATBSM010000291.1, from coordinate 2,571 downwards.
CGAGCTGGCGTTGCGGGTCGCCGACGCGGTGCGCACCGTGCCCCTGGCGAGCACCGCTCACTGATGTTTCAGCGGGGCGCGCCTCGCATCTTTATCTCCGCTGGCGAGCCGTCGGGCGATCTCCACGGGGCCGGTGTGGTTCGTGCACTCCGGGCACGCTACCCCGCTGCTACCATCGAAGCCCTCGGTGGCCCGCAGATGGGTCAGGCGGGCGCCACGCTTCGTTATCGGATGGAAGGGCTGGCCGCGTTTGGGCTGGTCGAGGTCGTCACCAAGATCCGGGCCCACTATCGGCTCCTGCGAGCGCTCCGGAATGATTTCAAGGTGGGGCGCTACGACCTCGTCATCCTGGTCGACTATCCCGGCTTTCACGTCCGGGTGGCCGAGGCCGCGCGTGCCACCGGCACCAAGGTCCTGTACTATATCGCGCCGCAGCTGTGGGCCTGGCGGCCAGGCCGGGCACGACGGCTCGCCGCGGCGGTGGACCGGCTCGCGGTGGTACTCCCATTCGAGCAGATGTTCTTTGGCGGACTGGGTCTGCGAAGCGAATATGTCGGACACCCGCTCGTGGATCGCGGCCCCTGGCCGACGCGCGACGAGGCCCGCGCCCGGCTCGGGGTCGCCCCATCCAGTCGCGTGCTGGGCATCTTTCCGGGAAGCCGGGCGCAGGAGATCGGGCGTCTGTGGGAGCCGTTCCGAGATGCCGGATTGAGGTTATTGAAAGAGGGGCTCTGCGACCGGGTCCTGGTGGCGGGAATCCCCGAAGGCCAGTACCCCAACCCCGGTCCAGTAGAGGTGCTGCGAGGAGATCCGGTGCCGCTCTTTGCCGCGGCCAACGCGGCCCTCGCCAAGTCGGGGACCACCACGCTGGAGGCAGCCCTGGCCGACACCCCCATGGTCGTAGCCTACAAGGTTCACCCCCTCACCTACGCCATGTTCCAGCGGGTTCGAACAGTAAAGTGGATCAGCCTGGTCAACCTGGTGGCCGAACGCGAGGTGGTCCCAGAGCTGCTGCAGGAGCACGCCTCCGCCGGAGAGCTGGCCGCGCTGGTGGGGCCGTTGCTCAAGCCCAACGATGCCCGCACGCTGGCTCAGCGGGAGGGGTTGGCGCTGGTGCGCGAGCGGTTGGGGACGGCCGGCGCAACGACCAGGGTCGTAGCCTTGGCAGCCGAGCTCCTGGAGACGAGCGACTGAGGGTACCACCTTCCGTCGCTCGAGCCGTCGCCCTGCCAGCCGTGCGTGCGCTGGCTTCCTCCTGGCGCATCACCGTGGCGCACGAGGAGCGCTGGCGGTTCCTGCGCGACACCAAGCGGCCGCATGTCTTCCTTCTCTGGCACGAAGTAATGCTTCCGCTGCTGTGGCACCACCGGAACACGGGGGTGGCCCTCGTGGTGAGCGAGGCGAGGGATGGTCAGTACCTCTCGGATCTCGCGGCCTCGCTGGGGTACCGCACCGTTCGTGGGTCGAGCACTCGGGGTGGGGCTCGCGCCCTGCTGGGCGCCGTGCGCGAGCTCCGGGCGTCCGGGGCCGTCGCCTTCACCCCGGATGGCCCCCGCGGCCCCCGCCGCGAGCTCAAACCGGGCGTGGTGGTTGCGGCGCAGCGAGGCGGTGGTGTGATCGTGCCGGTTCACGCGGAGGCCGACCGGGCCTGGCGATTACATTCATGGGATCGGTTCATGATTCCCAAGCCCCTTGCGCGGGTGTCGATTACCTACGGCCGCCCGTTTGAGGTCTCCGAGGGCGAGGCGGGATTGGCCGAGGGGTTGGCACGGGCGGCGCAGGGTCTGGACGAGGTCTCGAGGACAGGCTCATGACGCGACGGGGTGACACTCACCGGGTAGTGCGCTGGCTCTGGACCAGCCGGAGGCCGGACGCGCGGCTGGTGCGCCTGGCCCTGCTGCCCGCCGCCGGGCTCTGGCGTGGCACCATGGCCGCCAGGGAGCTGGCGTACCGTCGCGGCTGGCTGACCGTCCATGACCTGCCGCTGCCCTCAGTCGCCGTGGGGAATCTCACCGTGGGCGGCTCCGGTAAAACGCCGATAGCCATCTGGATCGCCCGTCATTACGTATCTCGCGGCTTGGTGCCGGGCATTCTGCTCCGAGGCTACGGCGGCGACGAGACGCTGGTGCACCAGCACGCCGTGCCTGAGGCACAGGTGATTGCCGATGCCGATCGAGCCGCGGGGGCTGAACGGGCCCTGGCACGGGGAGCGGATGTGCTGGTGCTGGATGATGCGTACCAGCGCCTGGACGTGCGCCGCGACCTCAACATCGCCGTCGTCAGCGCCGAGACCACCCGTGCTGTGCGGTGGCCCCTCCCCGCAGGGCCATGGCGAGAAGGTCTCGGCGCCCTGGATCGTGCCGACGCGGTAATTGTCACCCGGAAGCGGGCTACACCGGAAGCCGCGCTGGCGCTGGTGGCTGACCTCCAGGGACGGGTGCAGGGGCCGATCGCGATTGTTCACCTCGGCATGCGCTACCTCGAAGGCATGGTGAGTGGGACCCGCCAACCGGCGTCGGCATTGGCCGGCAAGAGAGTCGTGGCGGCGTCGGGCATCGCCGACCCGGATGC
>DATBSM010000290.1:0-4499 GCA_036559785.1 Gemmatimonadales bacterium | reverse complement strand
AACGGAAATCGCTCCGCTTTCGGCGGCGAAATCGAGGTCCGGCAGGGCATCCAGAACCAAGTCCCAGGCGGCGCGGTCGCGCCCGGCCTGAGTGGAAATTCGCTGGAGCTTGGAGTCAACATCGGGGAGCCGGTGGCGGAGGATCGGCAGCAGCTGGTGACGAAGCCACGACCGGAGATGCCGCGGGTCCGTGTTCGCCGGATCCTGCCAGGAGTGAAGCCCGGTGTTCTCCAGGTACCGCAGCAGATCGGCCCGGTGGAACGAGAGGAGCGGCCGAACTACCCCGCCGCGGACTGACGCCATCCCGGCCAGGCCGGCCGGCCCGGAGCCGCCCAAGACCCTCATGAGCACAGTTTCAATCTGATCGTCGGCGTGGTGAGCCGTGAAGATCACGCTGGCGCCCAGGCTCGACCGGAGGTTCTCGAGCCAAGCATATCGCTCGGCGCGCGCCTCCGTCTCGCCCGCCGCAGGTCCCAGCGCGAGCCGCTCGATGTGGACCGGGAGCTGGTACGACTCCGCCAGGGCGGCGACCTGCTCGGCTACTCTCGCGCTGGCTGGATGGATGCCATGGTCCAGATGGGCCACGACGAGTTCGAGCCCATGCGTGTCCCTGGTCTGGACCAGCAAGTCCAGCAATGCCACCGAATCGGGGCCTCCGGAGACGGCTACGAGCGCCCGGCCCGGGGGCAAGCCCAGGGCAGCCACTTGGCACCGGAAGAGTTCGAGGAGGGGCATACATGAAGCTAAACCAGACGCGTCGTCCGGGAGGGTGCCGGACCGGAAGCCGGGTACTTATACTCCATGCTCTTCACTCCTACCCGGGCTCCCCCCCTGCCCGGCTTAGCCAACACCGCCGTTCTCATCTCCAATGTCTCATCGTCGCGGGACGATGCCGCCCGTCTTGGAGGCCGCACGATGTTTCCTGTAGGCCGTCTGCACCTCAGGCACCTGATCCTCTGGGCTGTGCCCCTGGTCGGCCTCGCGTGCGGCGGAGATGCGATCACGGATGTCGTGCTGCCCCTGCTCACAATCACCACCGCTACCAATGGGGCCGAGATCGATTCCGACGGCTACAGCATCTCCATCGACGGGCAGGCCGCCCAGGCGATCGGCCCGAACACCAGCCTCACGATCAACCAGATCGCCGCCGGCCAACACACGGTCGAACTGTCCGGGATCGCCGGGAACTGCGTGGTGGGCGGATCGAACCCGCAGACGGTCAGCGTGGTGTCAGGTGAAACGGTTACCAGCGCCTTCGAGATCACGTGCTCATCGGAGGGAGCGCTTCAGATCGTCATCACGACCAGCGCGGCCGGCGGCGAAATGGACCCGGACGGATACGCCCTCTCGCTCGACGGCCAGGCGGCGCAGCCGATCGGCGCGAACGCCACCCTCACGCTTGAGGGTATCGCCCCCGGACCGCACACGGTCGCGCTGTCAGGCATCGCTGTGAACTGCGGGGTCGCTGGGCAGAACCCGCAATCGGTGAGTGTGCTGTCCGGGTCCACGACGAGCCTGTCCTTTGAGATCACCTGCTCCCCCGGAACCGGATCAGTCCAAGTGGTGACCACCACCACCGGCGAGGGTACGGATCCGGATGGCTTCGCCCTGCTGCTCGACGGCACCGACCGCGGAGCCATCGGCGTGAGTGCCACAAGCAGCCTTACCGAAATCACGGCTGGGCCACACAGCATCGGGCTCACCGGCCTGGCGGGCAACTGTCAAATTTCAGGGCCGAATCCACGCGCGGTGTCGGTTACGGCCGGGGGAACAGCTCAGGTGTCGTTCGCCGTGTCTTGCGCGGCACCAGCCCCGACAACCGGCGACCTGAAGATCGTGACGGTCACCACGGGGCCATCGCAGGATGCCAACGGCTACCTGATTTCAGTAGATGGCGGTCCCGGTCAGCCGATCGGAACCAGTGCTACCGTGACGCTGTCCAATGTTACCGCAGTACTGCACACAATCGAGCTTCAAGGACTGGCGCCCAACTGCGGCGTTACCGGGGACAACCCGCTGGGCGCAGCGGTCGGCGCCGGCGAGACGGCCCGCGTCACCTTCGCGGTAACGTGTGTGGCGACGGTTGGCTCGCTTCGAATCACTGTTACGGGGCTGCCAGCCGGCGCCGCGTCCGCGATTACGGTGTCGGGACCGGGGAGCTTTAGCCAGGCAGTGACGGCGACCCGCACCCTGAGTGGCCTGGCACCTGGCGCCTACACGATCAGCGCCAGCAACGTGGTGAGCAGCGGCACGACTTACACGGCAAGCGTCAGCAACCCAACGGTGGCCGTGGCTGCCGGCGCGAGCCCGACGGTGACAGTGAGCTACACCGGTCCCACGCCACCGACCCTCAATCTGCGGATCCAGGACCTGTATCTCACCCAGAGCACGCAAACGCTGACATCCAGCGTCCCGCTGGTAAGCGGTCGGGCAGGATTTCTCCGGGTGTTCGTCGTAGCTAATGAAACCAACACGGCGAAGCCGATCGTGCGGGTGCGCTTCAGGAACGGATCTTCACCAGTCATAGAGAGAACCATCAATGCCCCCGGCGGGTCAACGCCGACAGCTGTCCAGGAGGGCACATTGGGAAGCTCCTGGAACCTCCCTGTAGAAGCTGCGCTCATTCGTTCAGGGCTCTCGATCGAGGCAACGGTAGATCCGACTGGTGCCATCGCCGAGAGCAACGAAAGCGACAACGGGAACACCAAGGCGGCGACGGTTCGAACGGTGCCAACCGCGAGAATCCGCTTCGTCCCGGTAACGCAGGGATCAAACCCTCCGGGGGATGTCTCCAATCCCGCGCAGCTCATGGCTCTGGCGCGCCGGATGCATCCTTTGAACGCAGTTGAGATCGATGTTCATTCGACTGGATTTACCGCCAGCGCACCTCTGCTTCCCGGAGGAGGGACCGGGGACGGTTGGGCTCAGCTGGTGAGCGACCTGGATGGATTGCGGGTCGCTGAAGGGTCCAACCAAACGTACTTCGGAGTAGTAAACCTTTCATACGGGCTAAACGCCGGCTTGGTAGGTCTCGCCTTTCAGGGGGTACCCACAGCGGTCGGCTGGGATGATCCCGGCGATGCCCCTCGTGTGGTTGCCCATGAGCTCGGTCACACTTGGAATCGAAGACATTCGCCCTGCGGATCACCCCCAGCAGGCACGATTGACGAGGTCTATCCCTCAACCGGCGCCTACTCAGGAGGCAAGATCGGTGTCTTCGGCTACGATGTCACCGCTGGAAGCCTCAAGGCTCGCTCGGTGCCGGATATCATGGGCTACTGCGTGGAGCCTTCGCCCTGGCTCAGCGATTACACGTACCGAGCCGTCATGGATTTCCGTCATGCGAATTCCGGGTCCGCCATTGCTGCTGCAGTAGCGCAGCCATCCTTGCTGATTTGGGGTCGGATCGTGAATGGACGGCCCCTACTCGAGCCGGCATTTGAGATCATCACCCGTCCAAGCCTGCCGAGCCGCCCAGGTCCCTACTCCGTCGCTGCGACGGGAGTGGATGGGTCCAGACTCTTCGCCCTGTCCTTCGACGTTGCGGCGATACAAGACCAGCCGGCCAGCAGCGGGCACTTTGCCTTCGCAGTTCCGCTGGACCAGGCTCGCGCGGGCCGCATTGGCAGTCTCCGGCTCGAAGGGCCGACCGGTAGCGCCGCCAGCTCAGCGCCGCTGGCTCAGCTCAGAGCGGGGCCGATCTCGCAGTCGATTGTGGCCCGCCGCGAGGGACAAAATGTCTCGTTGAAGTGGAATGCTGCGACCCATCCGATGATCATGGTGCGGGACCCCGACACGGGCGAAATACTCTCCTTTGCCAGGGGTGGATCAGCAACGATTCGGACGGCGAAGGGTGTGCTCGACCTGGATGTCTCCGATGGAGTGCGGAGTCAGCGGGTGCGTGTAGCCATCAACCGTTCGTAAGCGGATCCTGCTGACTTTCCGCCCGAAGTCTTGGTGCCGGCGACCGGGTTGGTCTGATCGGCGGCGTCCGGTGTCTCCGACCTGTTCGAGTGCCAGACCCGTCCCTTCCCTTCGGCGATCTCTTCCATAGTTCGGCCGGTGGTCACCGACGTCTGGTGCTCAGCGGCCACATCGGATCCCGGCTCGGCGAACTCGTCCTGGTGCTTGATGAGGAGCCACTGTGGCTTGCCCTTCTGGTCTCTGTGCATTCGCACCAGCGCCCACGAGCCCTTCAGCCGCTTGCCGTTAAGCACGAACTTGAAGTCGCCCTTCTGCAGACCCTGACGGATCCCTTTCCTCGGATCTGGGTTGCTGCCACCATAGGCGTAGTTTCCCCTGTCCCAGAGCATGACCGTGCCCCCGCCGTATTCCCCCTTGGGGATCGTGCCCTCGAACTGGTTGTACTCGATCGGATGATCCTCGACCTCCATCGCCAGACGTTTGACCGATGGGTCGAGGCTGGGCCCCTTGGGAACGGCCCAACTCTTCATCACCCCATCGTGTTCCAGGCGAAGGTCGTAATGCATGCTGCTGGC
>DATBSM010000289.1:0-6235 GCA_036559785.1 Gemmatimonadales bacterium | reverse complement strand
GCCCGTATCGCTGCCGCGCGCCGAAAGCAGGGCGCCGTCCTGGCTTAGATAGTGGACCGCGGTGCGGGTGCCCGTGCCTGACATCTCTAGCTGTTGCTGGAACTGTACACCCTTTCCTGTTCGCTCGTACGATCCGTTGCTTTCCAATTTGATCGCCTTCTTGGCCCGCGGGTCGTCACTGTCGATCGCGCGATAGCTCGTGATCCCATGCTCGGTTGCGTCGAAGGCGTCCGCCCTGATCGGAACGTCGGTGGTATCGGTCCATTCCATGCCGGTCCGTACCCCGCCTGATGGTAGCGAGGGGAAGAGACTGCGGAGTGTGGGACCCACCTGGTCTCCCAGAGTGGTGGAGCGATCGGCCGTCATCGCCGAAAGCTTGCCTTCAGGCGTGAGCCTGGCGGTCCACCGGGTTCCCCACGCGGGAACCAGCGAATCCAGCACTGCCGGCACGCCGCCGGCCGTGGCCTGTAGCGAATCCAACACGATGGTGACCTGATAACCTGCGGTATCCGGGATCAGCGTCAGGTTGAGATAGGCGGTGCGGTCGATCAGCTGTTGCTGACTGGCGCCGCCCGGCAGCTGGAGCGAAAGACTGTCGTGCCGCTGGAGCGTGTATCCCGCGTTTCGAATCGGCCGGTAGATGACCCCGGTCGGGGCAGGGGCACCCGGCACACCTGGGGTGGCCTCCGGGGTCGGTGCACCCGGCTCGCCGGCTCGGGAGCTGCTCGACCCACAGCCGACCAACGCAAGCGAGGCCAGGACGGCCAATATGAGCCTCACAGGGTCTTCCCGCTCACTTAAGGGTTGTGACTTTGATCTTCTGCACGATCGTGATCGGGAGGGGCTGCGGCGCAAAAGACCCCGAGATCTTCAGAGAAGACTGCTGTTGCCAATCCCCTCCCAGATAACGGCCGTCGCTTCCCACATAGTACGCGCCTTTGCCGCTGCCGCTGCCCTCAATTCGCGCCGGGCCGCTCGGAGTTGGTTGGGTGCCCGCCACCGACGAGGTGAAGTCCTCTGTAATCCGAACTGCTTTCCGGGTTCCCCGGGTCTCGGTTGCCGCAGCCTTGTAGGCGCTGACTCGCCGCACGGTTACGCTGTCGGTCCCTTCGCCATTGACCTTGGCCGTGGTATCGGCCCAGCTGTCTCCGACCTTCAGTCCAGCCCTGGTCCAGGGAAAGAAATCGCTCAGCAGACCCTGGATCTGCGTCGCGGCCGAGGTGCCGGAGACCGGTGTGAGGCCCAGCGGCTTACCCGACTTGTCCACGAAGCCGTGGAACTGCGCGCCGCGGGCGCTATCGAGCACCGCCGCGGGAATCGGGGTTGCACTGTCGCCCCGCACGGAGTCCACCACGACCCGCATCGCCTTGCCGCCGGCGCTGTCGGCCAGAGTCACGGTGATGAAGCTGGTTGTCGTGAAGGAAATGCTCTGCTTGGCCCCACCGGCGGCGGTCGCGTCGATTTCCTGGGACAGCGACTGGTCGATGCGGTACTTGGTGGTTGTCGGCGCCGAGTCTGAGGCAGGAAGAACCAGGACGGCGGCGGCGAGCGCGGTAAAACCGGCGGAACGTGGCAGCATTGTATCCCCATAATAGGAGGCCGTGGGACTGGAAAAGGTACCGCCAGCCACCCCCAAAACCAACAACCCCCCGGGATATCTCCGGGGGGCTGCCGCTGGTCGAGCCGTAAGCCGAGTTCTGTTTCCCGATCCTGCCGGGAGATGGTCATCTGTCTGGGATGGCCGTCGCCGGCCACCTCTAGCAGCCTACCCGCGGCTTGGTCGGTGTGGGTCACACCTCGCCGCCTATTTGGCCTTGCTCCGACTGGGGGTTACCCTGCCACCGCTGTTACCAGCGGCGCGGTGGGCTCTTACCCCACCGTTTCACCCTTACCCCTCGAGAACCTTGCGGCCCTCTCCGGGCGGTCTCTTTTCTGTGGCCCTATCCGTCGCCTCTCGGCGCCCAGGCGTTACCTGGCAGTCTACCCTTTGGAGCTCGGACTTTCCTCGGAGGCCTTTCGGCCCCGCGACCATCGCGCTTGACCAGTCCTTTAAAGATACAGCCTGAACAGTGAACAGTAAACGGTGAACGGTAACCTGACTGCGTGTTTATCGTTGACTGTTCACGGCTTTACGCCGTTCCCTCAACTAGCCACCCCCACCCTCGCCAATCCCCGCCGAGCCTGGTCCAGGAACGGCTGGAGCTCAGGGTTCGCCCCCTTCCATTGGGACATGACCTGCCGGTACTGGACCCGGGCTTCGGCCAGCCTACCCAGCCGCTCGTACGCCGCACCACGAAGTAACCGGACTCGGCCCACCATCCCCCAGCGGGAATCAAAGCCCGCGGTGTAAAGATTGGAGGGCTCGAATCCCTCCAACACCCGAAGGGTGGTCTCGTAATCGCCCAGGAGATAGTAAGCCTGGGCGGCGTAGGGGCGGCTGTAAACCCGATACATATACTTCGCAGCCGAGTCGGGCTCAGCCAGGGCCCGCCGAGCCCCCACCGTATCTCCCCGGCTCACCGCAAGAAGAGCACGCACCTCTTTCGAGGGTCTCTCGCCGGACATCGCCTGGAGCTCGGTGAGTGCTGTGCTATCTGCCGCCAGGCCGGTAAAGAGTCCGATCGCGGCGGTGGCGCCGGCATGAACGAGGTGCTTCCGCTTATCCGGCGTGGCCATCCGACCATCTTCCGCGGCGCTCTGCCAGATCTGTCGGAGTGATGCCGCGGGAGCCCCGGCCGCGGCGTACAGCTCACCGAGCATGGAGCGCCGCCAGGACTCGCCTTTGGTATCCCCGTGCATCCAGCCCGGCTCATACAGGACCTCGCGTCGAACCTGGTCGGCCAGGTCGATGGCCTTCGCCGCATTATCAAGGTCGCCCTGGTAGGCGAAGACGTTGGCCGCGGCCGCGATATCGGCCAGAACGGTCGGGGTCCCCTGATACGTTTGAAAATCCTTGGGCGCCACCGTGTCCAGCGCCGTGCGGAGCTGGGCGGCGGCGCGGTCAATCTCCCCGGACGCAAACCGGATGCGGGCCTGCACGAAGGGCAGCTCGGGATGCAGCGGAGTCGCCTCCCGGAATCGGTCGACTTCCGCCAGCGCGGCAGGGTAGTTCCCCACGCTCACATAGGCGTTCACCATCGCGCCGTGAGCTCGAAGGGTCGTCGGCTGGCTCGCTATCCAGCTCCGCGCCGAGTTGAGCGCCTCACCCCGTGCCCGCTGCACCGCTGCCGCCAGCTCGACGCTGTCGATCAACTGTTTCCCGCCGGCGGTTCGGGCTACCACAAAGGAGTCTGCCGGCAGCAGGGCGTAGAGTGGATTACTGACCGCCGCCTCGCCCAGCATCGCGTGCACGTGCTCATAGGCCAGGGCGTAATTCTGGTCGAGGGCAAGCGCCCGTTTGAACGCACGAATCGCCTGGGTCCAGGCCGGCGCCTGGTCGGCCCCGGCGGTGTCATGGAACCAGGCGTCGCCCAGCCCGTACCAGGCGTCCGCGTCGTTGGCATCGCGGGCGAGGAGCTGCTGGTAGAGAGCACGAGCCTCTCCGGTCTCGCCCAGCACGAAGGCGCGGTGGGCGTTGATCACCGCTCGATCGTGTGGCCGAAGGTTTCCCGAGAAGGTAGTGGCGCGGCGGATCGCCCTGCGGCCAATCGAATCCTCGGTTCCGCCCACCCAGCCACGGGTGAGCGCGAGCTTGTAATACGCGAGGCCGAAGGTGGTGTCGAGCGCAATGGCGCGCTCGAGATCACGCTGGGCGCCGGCCAAGTCCCACCGATTGAGGCCTTCCACTCCCCGCAGATAGGCGCGGAAGGCCTCGAGTGACTGGGTGGTCGAGCGCGCCAAGCCGGTCCGGATCTCATTGGGGGCGCCGGACAGATCCAGCAGCTTGGCCGCCAGGTCATCGAAGAGTGGCCGCACGTCGGATCCGGTCCGATCGTCGACCCGCGCCACGTCCACTCGCTTGCCGCTGGCGACATCGAAAACCCGCGCCGTGAGGTGCAGGGAATCGCCCGCCGGGGTGAAGTCGCCCAGCACCACTGTCCACACGCCAGCCTCACGGGCCAGTCGCCGGGCCATGTCCAGGCCGATGTCGTCGCTGACCCTGAGATCGTGCTTGGCAAGCAGGTCGTGCAACCGCTCGTGGTCCACCACCGTGAGATCGTTCCACTGGGACAGGTTGAGCCCCAGCATGCTGACGCTGCCATCCCTCAGCCAATCGACCGAACGCTCGTCGCGTAAATTGTCGAAGGGCAGCACCAGAATGGAGTGACGAGGATTGACGTCCCGTGGCGGACCGGAGCTCCGGCGGGTCAGTGCGACGGTAGCCACCAGCAGAGCCAGCCCTGCCGCTACCCCGGCGATGACCCGCCGGCGGGTCTGTCGGGTCGTGGCCGGCGCTAGCCGCTCACCCGCCACGGCCTGACGGAACTCTTCACCGGTTTGCCACCGATCGGACGCCTGCTTCTCCAGCGCCCTCATCACCGCACCAGCCAGCTCGCGAGGTGTCTCCGGACGCAAGCGTTCGACCGGCACTGGGCGTTCGGCAATATGTTTGGAGACCACCACCCGGTTGGGCCCTTGGAAGGGGGGCTGTCCCGTCAGCATCTCGTAGGCAACCACACCCAGGGCATACAGGTCGCTGCGGGTATCGATCTCCTCGCCGGCCGCCTGCTCGGGGCTCATGTACACCGGCGTGCCAACCGCGACGCCTTGGCCGGTGCTGGCGCCGCTCGCCTCCACTGCCACAGCCCTGGCAATGCCGAAGTCGGCCAGCATGGCCCGCCCGCTCGCCTCGTCGAGCAGCACATTCTCCGGCTTCACGTCCCGATGCACCACCCCCGCCCGGCCCGACGCGTCCAGCGCTGCGGCGAGATCGGACAGGATGCGGGCGGTCTCCACGGCGGAAATGCGACCCTCGCGGAGGAGCTTCTGCCGGAGGCTCTCGCCCGCTACCTCATCCATCACGTAGTAGAGGAGGCCCTGTGCGCTGCCCGCTGCGTGCACCGCGACGATGTTGGGGTGGCGCAACCGTGCGATGGTCCGGGCCTCGGCCAGGAACCGGCGGGTGATCGACTCGTGCGCGGCGAGCTCGGGATGAACGACCTTGATGGCAACGCGGCGATCGAGGGCGGTGTCGGTCGCGAGAAAGACCACGCCCATGCCACCGCGTCCCAGCTCACGCTCAAGCCGGTACTGAGGCCCAAGCGCTGTTTGAAGTGCGGTGAAGAGGTCGATGGTCGTATCGCTCACGTCAGAGACCAATGGGGGTGAAATAAAGAAAACACCCGGTCTGCAGTCCGGCCATACCACCAGGAGAACCGCTTGGTAACAACCTGCATTGGATGCCTGGGAGCCCGGCAGGGTTGCCCCTGCCCGGAACCTGCCGCGCCCGCGTTTATAACCCGACGAGGCCGAGGTTCGCGCCGTTTCGGATTTAAACTCATTTGACGAGCCTGCGGTACTCTCCCGCACGACCTACCAAGAGGACAGCGTGCGTTACGACTCAGAGGGAGGGGGTTCGCCGACGGTGGCCACGGTCCTGCTGCCGGTGGAGCGGGCTCGGGTGGACGCTGCCGGAAGCGGTTGCTTCGCCGCAGTGCACCGGGATTCGATTCCGGACGCGGTTCGCATAGTCCGGGAGCGCCCGGTGGACGCGGTGCTGGTGTCGGTGCACCGGTGCGGGCCTGAGCAGGTGGAGGTGCTGGGGCACCTGGTGCGCGAGTTCCCGGGCATCCCAACCGTGGCGTTGGTGTCGCAGCACGACCCGAGCGCCACCGAAATGCTCCTCCGGCTGGGCGCGTCCGGGGTCCGGCAAGTAGTGGATGTGACATCGCCGACCGGCTGGAGCCGGCTGCGTCAGGTGGTGGGACAGCCGGCAACCCGCGCCGTGGCACGGATTCAGGGCCCGATCCTCGACGCCCTGGCCGATGCGCCGGCCGATACCAGACTCTTCCTCGAAGCGATGATCCGGCTGGCGCCCGAAACTCCCACGGTCACCAACCTGGCTCAGAGGCTATATGTGCGGCCGAGTACCCTCATGTCGCGCTTTGCGCGGGCGGGGCTCCCATCTCCCAAGAACTACCTCGCAGCCGTGCGCCTGCTACATGCGGCCTATCTCTTCGAGGCCTCGGGCCTCTCGGTGGCCGATGTCTCCTACCGCCTGGAATACTCCTCGCCCCAGAGCTTCGGCCGTCATCTGCGGGCCATGCTCGGCGTCACCGCTCTCGAGTTTCGCCGC